>NZ_JAGXJG010000120.1:0-1202 GCF_019091725.1 Cellulomonas sp. GbtcB1
CGCGTCCGGGGCCCGGCGACGCCGCCGTCGGCGGGACGACGGCCGCGCCCGCCGGGACGACGAGCCTGCGGGGCGCGGACCGGTGGCGCGCGGTGTCCGGCGGCGCCGGGCCGGGCAGGACCCCGGGCGCGGGCGGCGGGACGTGGTCCGCCACCTCGGCCTCCGCGGGGGCCGGCGGCCGGGCCGGCGAGGGACCGGACGCCCCCGGCGGTGTCGAGACGTCCGGCACCGACGACCCGGGCGACCGGCACCGCGGCGGGTTCTGGCGGCGGCTGCTCGGCCGGGAGGACCGCGGATGAGCCTCCCGCTGCACGACCGCGTCACCGCCCTCACCGCGGCGCTCGACGCGGGGGAGGGTCGGCTGCCCGCGGACGCCGTCGCGGACGGCCGCACGGTGCTGGCGAGGGTCGGCGAGCGGGCGGCCCTGTCCGCCGAGCACACCGTCGTCGCGCTCGCCGGCGCCACCGGGTCGGGGAAGTCGTCGCTGGTGAACGCCCTCGTCGGTGAGGAGATCGCCCGTCCGGGCGTTCAGCGGCCGACGACCGGCGAGGCGCTCGCGGCCGTGCGCGGGCCGGGCGCGGACCCGCTGCTCGACTGGCTCGGGGTGCGGCGACGGCACGGGCTGCCCGCCGGGCCGGGCGCGGCGGGCTCGCGGCTGGTGCTGCTCGACCTGCCGGACCACGACTCCGTCGTCGAGGCGCACCGGCTGCGCGCCGAGCACCTGATCGAGCGGGTCGACCTGCTGGTCTGGGTCGTCGACCCGCAGAAATACGCCGACGCGGCCCTGCACGAGCGCTACCTGCGTCCGCTCGCCCGGCACGCCGAGGTGGTCGTGCTCGTGCTCAACCAGGCGGACCGGCTCGCGCCCGCCGAGGTCGACGCCGTGCTCGGCGACCTGCGCCGGCTGGCGGCCGCGGACGGGCTGCCCGGGGTGCGGACGCTGGCCCTGTCGGCACGCACGGGCGAGGGCGTGCCCGCGCTGCGCGACCTGCTCGACGACGCCGCCGAGCGCCGCCGGGTCGCCGTCGCGCGGATGACGGCCGACGTCGAGGTGGCCGCGCGCCGGGTGCTCGACGCGTGCGGGGCGGCACCGGGTCGGCGGCGGGGCCGGGACGACGGCGGCCTGCCGGCGCTCGCGGACGCGCTCGCCGAGGCCGCGGGTGTGCCGGTGGTGGTCGAGGCGGTGCGGCGCGCGGCGGTGC
>NZ_JAGXJG010000121.1:0-1169 GCF_019091725.1 Cellulomonas sp. GbtcB1
CAGCAGCAGGTCCGGCTCCGGGCCGAACCCGCCGTGCGCCGCGACGAACGCGATCAGCGCCGGGGCCGCCCGGACCGGGAACGAGTCGACGCCGTCGGGCTGGGCTAATATTCATAGTCTTCAATTTATTAGTTAAGCCTACTTTTGGGTCACGGTGATACGTATATTTTGGGAACATGATAGTATGATTGAGTGGGAGTGCTGAACATAAATATGGAATCTATAGCTTCTACTGGTGTATAGAAGTCAAGTGATGATTCCCTTCGAGCTTAGCAAATAGAAGTAAATAGATGAGTTCTTGTTTAACTGACTAATTATTAGATCACTAAACACCATTTACAGGTAGCTAAGTGTTTTAAGGGGCAAAATACATTGAGGGGTGAGAACGGTAAAGAAATCCCATCTCGATGTAAATCATCTATATAGAGGATCTTTAAATCACAATAAGATTATAACAATGGTTAAATGAGATAGCATATTGATATCGTGGAACATACAATGTGCGCTATATAAGTCTGAGAGTGCAATTCTAAGTTCTAAGAGTGGATTCAACGAAGAATTAATAAGTAGGAATTTACTTGGTAAATTTGGTTCACTTATTGGAAGCTCAGCATATAGATCCATGGTCCCCATTCTAGTTGAGAACATTCTGCTTGTAAGACTCATTAATTGATTCGTGATTGATCAATTATAATTCTAAAGTTAGACTATGTCTAATTTTATGAATTTTCACTAAGCAGGGGTGAAATTGTAAGGAAAAGAGTTTTCTAGGTTTATTTATTTATTAATGGACTTTATATGTCTAATTAATAATTAAATTAAATGACAATATTATTTAATAATTATTTATAGTTATTAAATAGTTAGAATTGGCATTTAAATGGTTGAATTCGAAAATTGGCTTTTTTGAGAAAATCAGATACAAAAGTGTTAAAATTGCAAAATTGCAAAAAGCAAGGCCCAATCCACTAAGTGTATGGCCGGCCACCTATGTAGGTATCTTAAGTTGATTTTTTCATTATTTTAATGCCATATAATTCAAATCTAACCCTAGTGGAATGCTATAAATAGATAGTGAAGGCTTCAGGAAAATTACACTTTTCTTCAGGCTTTCTGATTCAGAAAAAACGGAGCCGTCTCTCTGCTCGGTGACCAGGCTGTTCGACGGC
>NZ_JAGXJG010000122.1:0-1103 GCF_019091725.1 Cellulomonas sp. GbtcB1
CCCGCCGACGAGCCCGAGGCCCCGGCCCCGGCGCCCGCCGGACCGCGCGCGGGCCTGTTCTCCGGCTTCCGCGGCCGCGACGCGCTGGCTCCGGCCGACGCCGCCGGCACGGACGCCACCGAGCCGACCGGGACCGCCGACGCGGCGCCCGTCGTGGACGAGCCCGCCGTCGATCCCGCCGCGCCCGCCGAGGCCCCGCCCGCCGAGGCCCCCGCCGCCGAGGCGTCCGCGCTGCCCACCCGCCGCGGACCGATCACGTCCCCTGCCGAGGTGCGCTCGATCGTCGACGAGCTCGTCGACCACGAGCCCGAGGTCTCGGCCGCCGACCACGCCCGCCTCGACGCGCTGTCCGCGCCGCTGACCGCGTCGCTGCCGATCGTGCAGGCGCCCGTCGCCGAGCCGGGGCGCACGGAGCCGGTGGCCGCCCCCGAGGCGGCGGAGTGGTCGGCGCCGGTCGAGGCCGAGCCCGCCGCCCCCGAGGTGGCGGACGAGCCCGCCGACGCCGCGCCGGCCGAGCAGCCGCTGGTCGTGCCGGGTCTCGCGCCCGACGAGCCGCTCGACGAGTCGCACGCCTGGTCCACGTGGACGGGCGCGCCGGCGACGCCGGAGCAGCCGTCCTGGACCGCGCCCGCACCGCACGCCGAGCCGGAGCCCGTCGCCCCCGCGGCGGCGGACTCGCCCGCCGTCTGGTCCGGTGCCGCCGCGCCGGTCGCCGACCAGCCGGTCGCCCCGCTCGCCCCCGTGGGCCGCGCGGACGACACGACGGTCCTGGACGCCCCGGTGCCCGCGCCGTCCGCCCCGGCGCCGCAGGTGCCGACGGCGGCCCCCGCCGCGGCCGCGCCGGTCGCGATCCCGCCCGCCGCGCCGGTGACCCCCGCCGCGGAGGCCCGGCCCGCCCCGGCGGCCCCCGCGCTGCCCGACTTCGCCAGCCTGGTGCAGGGCGACGAGCCGCCGGCCGAGGCCGGCAGCCGCCCGCGCAAGCGCCGGTCCCTGTTCTCGTTCGGCCGCCGCCCGGCGCAGGCCCCGGACGAGGACGCCCCGGCCCAGGCCCCGGCGCCCGCCGCCGCGCCCGCGTGGCCGGCCACCTCGGCTCCCGCCGCGGC
>NZ_JAGXJG010000123.1:0-1099 GCF_019091725.1 Cellulomonas sp. GbtcB1
TGTACTCAGCCGTCACGTTGGTGACAGTCGGCTGGTCGGCGGTCGTCCGCCGAGTGCGGTGTGTGGTCTGTGAGTGTTGTAGTGCTCGAGCCAGGGGGCAAGGGCCGCGGCGCGGTCGTTGTTGCTCGTGAAGACCTGCCGGTAGGCCCACTCGGTGGCCAGGGTTCGGTTGAGTCGTTCGACCTTGCCGTTCTGCCAGGGGCAGTGCGGCTTGATGAACACCTGGCGGGCGCCGAGCGCGGCCACGACGTCGCGCAGGTCGTGCGAGTACCGGTAGGCGAAGGCGTTGTCGGTCATGACCCGCTCGATGTGCTCGATGCCGTGGTCGGCGAAGTAGGCCGCGCCGCGCAGCAAGAACCCCGCGCAGGTCGGGCCCTTCTCGTCGGGCAGGATCTCGCAGTAGGCCAGCCGGGAGCAGTCGTCGATCAGGGCGTGCACGTAGTCGTAGCCGATCGGGGTCTTGTCCACGCGTGACTGGTGGTTGGCGCCGGTCCAGCCGCCGGCGCGCCAGCCGCCGCCGGGCGGGATGCGGCCGATCTTCTTGACGTCCATGTGGACCAGCTCGCCCGGTCGGTCGCGTTCGTAGCGGACCGTGGTCGCGCGGGCGGCCCGGATCGGCTGACCGGTCAGCGGGTCGCAGTCGGCCAGGCGCGGGACCTGGTGGCGGGCCAGGATCCGCGAGACCGTGCGGGCCGGGACGCCCGTCTGCTCGGCCAGCCAGGCCGGCCCGCGACGGTGGGCGCGGCGCGCGAGCACCACCACCTGCTCGATCTCGGGGACGGTGCGGGTCGGACAGCGGTGCGGGCGCGAGGACCGGTCGACCAGCCCGGCCGGTCCCTCGGCGCGGAACCGGTTGACCCACCGGTGGGCGCACTGGCGCGAGACGCCGAGCTCCTTGGCGACGTGCGCGACCGGGCGCCGGTCCTCGATCACCCGCCGCACCAGCAGAGCCCGGCCATGGACAGTCAGACGCGCATTACCGTGAGACACGAGAACCTCCGGCGGGACGTGGGCCTTCGACAAGCCACACCCCAGCCGGAGGTTCTCCTCACGTCAACGGCCCCGCACCGTCACCAACGTCCTGGCCGAGTACATCTAG
>NZ_JAGXJG010000124.1:0-1026 GCF_019091725.1 Cellulomonas sp. GbtcB1
CGACCGCCCCCGAGAGCGCGCCGCTGCCGGACCGGATGCCGCCCGCGAGCTCCCGGAGCGACGGGCCGGACCCGTCGCCGTCGACCGCCGCGCGCAGCGCCGCGCACTGGCCCGCGTCCCCGGCGGCGCACCCGGCCGCGAGCGCCGAGATCGCGTCGGTGAGCGCGGCGAGCCCCGCGGCGGCACGGTCGAGGTCGGAGGCGCCGGCGGGCAGGTCGTGCACCCGCGCGTCCGCCGCCGCCAGCGCCGCGGCCAGGGCGGCTGCGCCGTCGCTGACCTGGACCGCGCCGCCGGCGACCCCCTGCGTCCCCGACGCCAGGCCGGTCGCGCCCGAGGCGACCTGCCCCGCGCCGGAGGACAGCGCGGCGGCCCCGGCGCTGAGCTCCGCGGCCCCGGACGCGAGCCGGTCCGTCGCCGCGGCGAGCGCGCCCGCACCGCCCGCGACCTGGCCGGCGCCGGACGCGAGCGACGTCGCCCCGTCCGCCGCCTGCTGCGCCCCGTCCGCCGCCTGGCCCATCTGGTCGGCGATCTGGTCGAAACCCTGGTAGACCCCGTCCAGGTACGAGCCGGTGACCTGCTGCCCCATCGTCGTCGCCGCGACCTGGGCCACCTGGTCGGCGAGCAGCGCCGTCACCGCGGACCGCGCGCGGTCGCCCTGGACGGTGACGGTCGCCTGCACGGGGTCGTCGGTCGCGAGCGAGCCCACGTCCGCGGAGAAGTCCGACGGGATCGTCACGACCGCGGCGTACGACCCGTCCGCCAGCCCCGCGGCGGCGTCGGCGGCGTCGGTCAGGGTCCACGCGAACCCGACGTCGGCGCCGGCGGGCGGGTGGGTGAGGTTCGCCGCGAGCAGCCGGCCGGCGGCGATCGTCTGCGCGTCCGAGCCCTGCCCGGACGTGACGATCTGGTCCGCGTTCACGACGGCGGCCGGCACGTCGTCGAGCCGGTCGACCCGGCCGTGCAGCGACCCGAGCAGGGTCAGGCCGGCGGCGGGCGGGGGCAGCAGGACCACGGCCGCGGGCAGCC
>NZ_JAGXJG010000125.1:0-1021 GCF_019091725.1 Cellulomonas sp. GbtcB1
GGACCGCCTTGACGGAGACTGCGTTCTCGTCGAGCCGTTCGTCGATGACGGCGGGCTGCGCGCTTACCTCAGCTTCGTGCCCTGGGGCCGCACCGGCGTCTCGCTCGACCTCATGCGCCGCGACCCCGCCGCGGACAACGGGCTGGTCGAGCTGATGGTGGCCTCGCTCGCCGAGCGCGCGGCCGCCTTCGGGGCCGGGCGGGTCTCGCTCAACTTCGCCATGTTCCGCGAGGCGTTCGCGCGGGGCGCCGAGGTCGGGGCGGGGCCCATCGCCCGGCTGTGGCGGCAGTCGCTCGTGCTGGCCAGCCGCACCTGGCAGCTCGAGTCGCTCTACCGCTCCAACGCCAAGTACCAGCCGGAGTGGCAGCCGCGGTTCATCTGCTTCGAGTACACCTCCGACCTGCCGCGCATCGGGACCGCCGCGGGCAGCGCCGAGGGCTTCCTCACGCGCCCGTCGCTGCGGCTGCTCACCCGACGCGGGCGGACGGTGGACGAGCTCGACCGCGCGGGGGCCGACTACGCCGCCGCGGTCGAGGCGCGCATCCCCGACGCCCCCGACCCGGTCGAGGCGGCTATGTCCGCGCACCGGCTGCCGGAGCAGCAGCGCGTCCGCCGGGCCAAGGTCGACCGGCTGCGGGCCCGGGGAGTCGACCCGTACCCCGTCTCGTACCCCCGCACGCACACGCTCGCCGAGGTGCGCGCCGAGGCCGGCGAGCCGGCGCCCGACACCGCGACCGGGCGGCTCGTCTCCGTGACGGGGCGCCTGATCCGCAAGCGCGACGGCGGTCGGCTCGGCTTCGGGACGCTGCGCGACGGCTCGGGGGACCTGCAGGTCATGGTCGCTGCCGACCGCGTCGACGCCGCGGACCTCGACCTGTGGCGGCACGACGTGGACCTGGGCGACCACGTCGGGGTCACCGGCGAGGTCGTCACCACGCGCCGCGGCGAGCTCTCGGTCCGAGCCGACTCGCTGCGGATTACGAGCAAGTCGCTGCGGCCGCTGCCGGACAAGCACAAGGGC
>NZ_JAGXJG010000126.1:0-947 GCF_019091725.1 Cellulomonas sp. GbtcB1
AGACCGTCGCGACCGCCCGCGCGGTGCTGTGGAACTCGACGCTGGTCATCCTCCTCGTGCCGACCGCGGCCCTCGGGGTCGCGCAGACCGAGCAGGTCCTGCAGCTCGTGCGGCGGCTCGCGGACGCGGGACTCGCCGTCGTGCTGGTCAGCCACAACATGAACGACGTGTTCGCGGTCGCCGACGCGATCTGCGTCCTCTACCTCGGGCAGACGGCGGCGCAAGTGCGCACCGCGCGGACCAGCCGCGCCCAGGTCATCGAGCTCATCACCAGCGGGACGTCGGGCGACCGTGACCCGGCGTCGCCGCCCCCGCCGCCGACCACCGCCGACGGCCGGCCCGGACCCGACGGGAGCGTGCAGCCGTGACCACCCCGACCCTGACCCCGCCCTCGACGCCGTCGTCGCCGCTGACCGGCGCGGTCGAGCAGCCGACGTTCGCCGAGGCCCTGAACGCCTACGTCCGGAAGGTCCGCGGCGGCGACATGGGGTCGCTGCCGGCGGTCCTCGCGCTCGCCGTGCTGGTCGCGGCGTTCACCGTCGCCAAGCCGCAGACGTTCCCGTCCGCGCTCAACCTGGCCAACCTGTTCCAGCAGGGCGCGGTCGTCATGACGATCGGCATGGGCCTGGTGTTCGTGCTGCTGCTCGGGGCGATCGACCTGTCCGCCGGCTTCGCGTCGGGCGTCTGCGGCGCCGTGCTGGCCACGACGCTGACCGACATGCACTGGCCCTGGTACGCGTCGCTCGCCGCGGCGCTCGGCACCGGCGTGGTGATCGGCGTGCTGATCGGCCTGCTGGTCGCGCGGGTCGGCATCCCGTCGTTCGTCGCGACGCTCGCGGCGTTCCTGGCGTTCCAGGGCATCGTGCTGCTGATCATCGGCTCGGGCGGCGGCGCGCAGGCCGAGGGCGTGCGGCTCGTCGTCGCGGACCCCCGGCTGCGCGACGAGC
>NZ_JAGXJG010000127.1:0-887 GCF_019091725.1 Cellulomonas sp. GbtcB1
ACTACGACAAGGCACCGTGAATTATGTCTAAGAAAACTAAATGGTATTGATCTCTTCGGTTGTGACAAGACAACAGAGGCAGTGGGATCATCATATGTCATATAAGATGATAGAACACTTTTGGAATCAAGAAAAATATCTCCTTTATTTGCTACTTTATTTTCAGACTTAGTCATTTTCTTAGAAAAGTAGTATTTGTTTGAACAAACACTTTCTTATCTATTGACTATGGGATGGTCCACCCCTAATCACTTAGAATAGCTAACAAACATGCAAACCATGGTTAACAGTTCTAGCTTTTCTTGAGATTTTGATTAGGTCATCCATGAATCTAGTAATGATTTACATTAAGTATACAACCATTACATCATTCTGAAATTGTATTACCATAGAAGGAATTAGGCAACGACTAGTAACTAATCATCAATATGCAACTCGAAATTTCTGGGGAGGTAAGTTTGGATATAATTCAAAAATCAATTTAATGATCTTTGAACTGCATATCTACTAACTATTTCTCCACCCCTATCAGTTCGCAAGATCTTTAACCACTTACCTTAATGGTTTTAACCATTGCTAGAAATTAATGAAATTTTTCAAACATTTCAAATTTCTTTGCATAAGGTATAATCTAGAGTGATCGTTTTAAGAATACAACGAAAACTCATATCCACCCCTGAATGTACATCCATCTACGAATGAGATGATTATACTTTCAGTGGATATAGGCATATTAACTCTTTGCAGAGATTGATCTTGTCAAATCCTCTATGAACACCACCCAAATGCCATAGATTAAATATGGTGCTGTCGGGTTTATTAGGGGGTGGGGGCCTGTGGGCGTGGGTGGGGAGAGGGCGTGGCGGGGCTGCGCTCGGCGGTCGCCA
>NZ_JAGXJG010000128.1:0-843 GCF_019091725.1 Cellulomonas sp. GbtcB1
GGTGGCGCGGAACGGGCGCGCGGTGCGCAGGCGGTCGGGGTGGACGTCGGTGACGACGACCGGGGCCGCGCCGGCGTCCGCGGCGAGCGCCGTGGCGGCCAGGCCGAGCATGCCCGCCACGACGACGAGCACCCGCCGGCCCGCGAGGTCGCCGGCCGCCTCCGCCGCCGCGACCACCGTGGCGGTGGCGCACCCGGCGGGGGCGGCCACGGCGTCGGCCATGCCGTCGTGCACGACCGCGATCGCGGCCCCGCCCGGTAGCAGCACGTGCTCGGCGTAGGTCCCCGACAGCGGCCAGGACCCGTCGAACCGCTCGTGGCCGACCTTGCGCAGCTCCCGGCACTTGGCGGTCCGGCCGGACCGGCACCGGTCGCACGCACCGCACGCGACCGTCACCCCCCACACGACGCGGTCGCCGGGGCGCACCGGGTCGCCGAGGACGGTGCGCGCTGCCCCGCCGACGGCCACGACGTCGCCGACGGCCTCGTGCCCGAGCACGCTGGGGCTGGCGCCCGGGCGGCGCCCGGACACGGTGTGCCGGTCGCTGCCGCACACCGCCGCCAGCCGCACCCGCACCAGCACGTCCCCCGGTGCCAGGTCCGGGACGGGGACCGCCGCGACCGCGACGTCGGTCCCGCCGCGCCAGAGCGCGACGCGGGTAGTCGCCGGCGGCGCGGCGAGGACGGCGGTCACCGGCCCACGCGGGCGCGGGCCCAGGACGAGAACCGGTCGACGGCCCAGACCAGCAGCAGCACCATGACGATGTAGGTGAGCATCTCGTCGAACTGGAACATCTTGATCGCCTTGGTGATGAGGAACCCGATGCCGCCGGCGTTGAACACC
>NZ_JAGXJG010000129.1:0-767 GCF_019091725.1 Cellulomonas sp. GbtcB1
GGCGGCTGCGCCCAGCGCCCGCCGTCCTCCGGGGCGAACCGCGGCCGCGCGGCCGCGACCCGGCGCACGGTGGGCGCGGCGTGCAGCACCTGCCCGTCCGGCGTCTCGGCGACCGGCGCCAGCCCGTGCGCCCGCAGCGCGGCGAGCAGCTCGTGCAGCGGCGCCTGCGCGGCGAGCACGGTCGGCGCCAGCCGGACCAGCCCGAGGTCGGCGTGCCGCGGGTCCTCGGCGAGCCCGGCCAGCAGCGCGGGGTCCTCGGTGCGGACGTACGACGACGCCGCGCCGGTGCGCAGCCGCCCGTGCCGGCGGGCCGCGTCCCGGACCAGGTACTCCAGCGGCTGCGGCACCCCGCCGCGGGCGTGCGAGGCGAGGTCGGCGAGCAGGTCGTCGGCGGTGGAACCGGCGTCCAGCGCGTCCCGGACCGACTCGGGCGTGAACCGGACGGTGAGGGCGCCGCCGCGGGACTCCACCCGGGCGGACGCGTCGAGCAGCGCCTCGAGCTCCTGGCTCGGGCGGCCCGGGACGATGCCCGTGAGGTCGGCCTGGAGCAGCAGGTCGTCGACGGCCGGGGCGAGTGCGGCGCCGAGGCCGGCGGCCAGGGCGGGGCGGGGGTCGGTGTCGGGGTCCAGCAGCGCGCGGCCGGCGACCGGCAGGGCCCCCGCGCCGAGCACGCCGAGCCAGCCCGCCTCGCGCAGCACCGCGGCGACCGCCTCGAGCGGCGGCACCGACCGCGGCGTGCTCGGCCTGATGATGGCCGGCGTCCCGCA
>NZ_JAGXJG010000013.1:0-77718 GCF_019091725.1 Cellulomonas sp. GbtcB1
GAGGCGCTGTTCATCCTGTCGGCCGTCGTCGCGGTCACGAGGGTCGCCCGGTTCCAGCTGTCCGACGCGATCGGGAACTGGGTGCCACGGTTCCGCGACCCGTCCTGGCTGGTCGGCGGCTGGATCTCCACGGCGGTCGACGTGGCGGCCTGGGGCTCGCTGCTGCTCATTGGCGGGACCGACCCGCTCCGCGGCATCCGCACGCCCTCCCCGCTGTTCGGCATCGCGAACCAGCTCATCGGCGCGGTCGCGCTGCTCGTGGTCACGGTGATGGTGGTCCGCAAGGGCTACGTCCGGTGGGCGTGGATCCCGCTGGTGCCGCTCGCGTGGGACACCGTCGTCACGTTCACGGCGTCGTACCAGAAGATCTTCTCCAGCGTCCCGGCCATCGGGTACTGGGCGCAGCACCGGCAGTACCAGCAGCTGATCGCCGACGGCATCGACGACCCCGGGGCGCTCGCGGACGCGCGGGCCGTGGTCCGGAACACCGCGATCCAGGGGACGCTGTCGATCCTGTTCGTCGTGCTGGTGGCGACGCTCTTCGTGGCGGCGGTCGTCACCGTCGTGCGCGCGCTGCGGACGCCCGGCGGGATCGGGACGTCCGAGGACCGGGCCGAGCCGTCACGGCTCTACGCGCCGGGGCAGCTGTTCGCGTCGCCGCTGGAGCGGAAGGTCGAGGCCGAGTACGCGCGGATGGTCGAGGAGGGCCGGGTCGAGCCGGTCGGCGGTGGGCACGGCTCCGGCGGGCACGGGCACGGCGGGGGCCGGTCGTGAGCGCGGTGAGGCGGGCGGTGCTCGCCCTGCGCTGGTACGTCCGCGAGGTGCTGCGCACGTCCGACCGGGGCACGGGCCCGGGCTGCTGCTGACGGCGACCCCCGGACCGGAACCGGGTGGAGCGTCCTGCCCGACACGCGCGGCGTGTCCCGGCAGAACGCTCCACCCGTGCCCACCTCGGGGGCGGTCAGGCCGCGCCGAGCACGTGCCGGTCGACGAACGCGTTGCGGAACGTGCCGTCGGGGTCCGTGCGCGCGACGAGCGCGCGGAAGTCGTCCAGCCGCGGGTAGAGATCCCGCGGGTCCGCGCCGGCCGGGCCGACCGAGTCGAACAGCTTGCCCCAGTGCGGCCGGGCCCCGAACGGCGCCAGCGCGGCCTCGATGCGCGGGAGCACCGCCTCGACCTCGGCCTGCCGCGGCAGCCAGGTGAAGTGCAGGCCGACCCGGTCGCCGCCCTCGGCGGTGCTCAACCACAGGTCGTCGCCGGCGATCGTCCGGATCTCGGCGACCTGCAGCAGCGGCGCGACCAGGTCGCCGAGCCCGCGCATCGCCTCGATCGCCGCCACGGCGTGCGCGCGGGGGACCAGGTACTCGGACTGCAGCTCGTCGCCGTTGCTCGGCGTGAACTCGAGCCGGAAGTGCGGCAGGCGCTCGTGCCACGGGCCCGGGACGCCGAGCTGCTGGGTGCAGTTCACCGGGTCGATGCCGGGCAGCGGGTGCAGCGGCCCGGGCGCCGGGCGGGCGCCGAACAGGTCGGCCCGCGGCTCGTACGTCGCTCCCGGGGCGACGCGGGTCTTGCGCCAGACCTGCCGGACGCCGGTGGCGGACCAGTCGGTGAACAGGCTGACCGAGTCCGCGGACCCGGTGATCTCGTCCAGGTGCTCCAGCACGGCGTCCCACGGCAGGTCGGTGTGCACCTCCTGGGCGACGTCGTAGGTGGGCTCGACGTCGAGGGTCACGCGGACGACGACCCCCAGGGCGCCCAGCGCGACGACCGCGCCCGGGAAGTCGGCGTCGCCGCGCGCGAAGTGCCGCAGCGAGCCGTCGGCGGTCACGAGGTCCAGGCCGGCGACCGCGGCGGCGAGGTTCCGGGACCGGTCGCCCGACCCGTGCGTCGCGGTGGCGACCGCGCCGGCGACGGAGATGTGCGGCAACGACGCGAGGTTGTGCAGCGCCCAGCCCCGCGGGTGCAGCTCGCGGGCCAGCGCGCCGTACCGGGTGCCGGCGGACACCGTCACGGTGCGCGCCGCGGCGTCGACGTCGACCGCCGGGTCCAGCCCGTCGAGACGCACCAGGTCGTGCGGGGTGTCCGCGACGTCGTTGAAGCAGTGCCGGGTGCCCAGGGCCCGCACGTGCCGCGCGGCCGCGACCACCTCCTGCACCTCCTCGACCGTGCGCGGCTCGTGCACGCGCGCGGCGGCGTAGGTCAGGTTCCCGGCCCAGGTGGTCAGCGTCATCGGTGCTCCCGTCCCGGCGGGCGCCCCTCGCCCGCCGGGCACGACCGTAACCCGGGCGCGTTCGCGAGCCGGGGAGCGCACCGTGCAGGATGGGGGAGTACGCCGCACCCGATCGAGGAGACGTCATGCCCGCCACGCTGCCCGAGGCCACCGGTTCGTTCGGTGAGAAGCCGACCCTGACGTTCCCGGAGGGCGACGCCCCCGCCGAGCTCGAGGTCGTCGTGCTGTCGCCCGGCGACGGCGCGCTCGTCGAGGCCGGCGACGACCTCGAGGTCCACTACCTCGGGCAGACCTGGGGCGGGAACGTCTTCGACAACTCGTACGACCGCGGCTCGTCGATCTCGTTCCCGATCGGCGTCGGCGCCGTCATCGGCGGCTGGGACGAGGGCCTGGTCGGCCAGCCCGTCGGCTCGCGCGTCCTGCTGTCGATCCCGTCGCACCTCGGCTACGGCGACCGCGGCGTGCCGCAGGCCGGCATCCGCGGCGGCGACACCCTGGTGTTCGTCGTCGACATCGTCGGCACGCACTGACGCAGCACCACCCCGCACCACCTCGGCCGCCGCCCTCGCCCGGACACCCGGGCCGGGCGGCGGCCGCGCGTCCGCCCCCGCACCGCCCGCCACGACCCCCGAGGAGCCCGCCATGCCCACCCCGCACATCTCCGCCCAGCCCGGCGACTTCGCCCCCGACGTCCTCATGCCGGGCGACCCGCGCCGGGCGACCCGGATCGCGGAGACGGTGCTCGACGACGCGCGCCTGGTCACCGAGGTGCGCGGCATCCTCGGCTACACCGGCACCTGGCAGGGCCGCCCGGTGTCCGTGATGGCGTCCGGCATGGGCGTGCCGTCGATCTCGATCTACGCGACCGAGCTGTTCCGGTTCTACGACGTGCAGCGGATCATCCGGATCGGCACCGCGGGCGGCATGGCGCGCTCGCTGGAGCTGGGCGACGTCGTGGTCGCGACCGCCGCGCACACCGACTCGGGGGTCAGCGAGCACCGCATCTCCGGCGTGCACTACTCGCACGTGCCGGACTTCGGCCTGGCCGCCGCCGCGTTCGCCGCCGCGGCCGAGGTCCCCGGGGCCCGCGCGCAGGCCGGCGCGGTGTTCACGTCGGACTCGTTCTACTCGAACCGGCCGGAGCGCACGCAGGCGCTCATCGACCACGGCACGCTCGCCGTCGAGATGGAGGCCGCCGGCCTGTACGCCGTCGCGGACCGGGAGCGGGCGAAGGCGCTGGCGCTGCTGTCGATCTCGGACTTCACGTTCCAGCCGAACGAGCTCACCGCCGACGAGCGCGAGCAGCTGTTCGACCACGCGGTGCAGATGGCGCTCCGCGCGTTCGCCACCGCGGCGTGACGCGGCACCGGGGCCGGGGTCAGGCCGGGGCGGCGACCAGCTCGACCTCGAGGCCCTCGCCGTCCTCCAGGTAGGCGGCGTAGTGGCCCGGGCCGCCGGCGTGCGGGTGCCGGTCGGTGAACAGCAGCGTCCAGCCGTGCGCCGGCGCCTCGCGCACCAGCGCGTCGACCTCCGCACGGGTGCCGGCGTGGAACGCCAGGTGGTTCACGCCGGGTCGGCGCCGCTCGTGCGGGGCGTCGACGACGTCCGGTCCCGACTCCAGCACGACGTCCGTGCCGCCGGGTGCGCCGCCGGACGACCAGGCGCAGCCGCCGGTCCACTCGCGGGTGCGGGCATAGCCGAGCGCGCCGAGAAGCCAGCCCCACGACCGCTCGGCGCCCGGGAGGTCGGCGAGCCACAGCTCGACGTGGTGCACAGCGCCCCGTGTCACGCGACCCCCACGGCGCGCGCGGGCTTGTGGACCGCCGGCGCGCCCAGCGGGCACGGCACGCCGTCGAGCCGCGGGCGAGGCCTCGGGGTCGGGGTAGCGGAGCAGCCGGCGTCGACGATCACCGGCCGAGGCTCCCACAGAGCGTGGCTCGGCTGCTCAGGGTCCGGGTCGGCCGATCGGGTCCAGGAGGCGGCGCAGGCGGGTCTTCTTCTCGTTCTCGCGCACGACCCGTGCCACGTCGGGGTCGTCGGAGGCCCGGAGCGCGGCGAACCGCGGCAGCCCGGCGGTCGGGTCGCCCGCGACGGCGACGCTCCACGCGTAGCCGAGCGCCTGGCGCAGCGTCCGGACGCCGGGGTCGCGGCGGTCCCCGGCCGGCAGCGCCGCGATCGAGGCGGTGGCGGCGGCGCACGCGTCGAGCGCGGCCGCGGCGGTCGCCGGGTCGCGGAGCAGGCGCGGCTCGCACACCCCGGCGACGGCGGCCCGGCGGACCAGCGGGTCGGGGTCCGCGACCCAGTCGGCGACGAGCGCGCGCAGGGTGCCGGGCTCGGCGTCGCCGATCCGCTGCAGCGCCATCGCGGCGGACTCGCGCACGCGCCAGGACCCGTCGGCGGCGCGGGCACGGAGCAGGGCGGTCAGCGGCTCGCGGCCCGCGGTGGGGGCGTCCAGGACGAGCCGGCCGACGCCGTCGGTGCCGCAGCAGCGCAGGTACTCGTCGGCGTCGTCGGCGAGCGCGAGCACCAGGTCGGCCGGCGCGACGTCGGCGAACGCGCCCAGGAGCTCGAGGTTCGCCCGCGGCCCGGGCATCCCGGACCCGGCGGCGAGGTGCGCGCGCACGGCGGCGGGGTCGCCGAGCAGCCCCCGCAGGTCCTCCCGGTGCCGCTCCCGCACGCTCATACCCGGCACGCTAGCCCCGCCACCTGCGCCGAGATAGGGCCGTTCGGCCGAGATAGGGCTGTCCGGCGCCCTATCTCGGCGCGCGGGTCCTATCTCGGCGAGCGGAGCGCGGGGGAGCGGGGCCCGGACGCAGGACGGCCCGGCCCCCCGCGTGAGGGGCCGGGCCGTCCGGGGTGTGCGTCAGGCGTCGAGCGGGCGCGGGCACGAGACGCCCGTGCCGCCGATGCCGCAGTACCCGTTCGGGTTCTTGTCCAGGTACTGCTGGTGGTAGTCCTCGGCGTAGTAGTACGGGCCGGCCTCGTCCGCGGTGCGGATCTCGGTCGTGATCTCCCCGTACCCGGCCTGGGTCAGCCGCTGCTGGTACGCGGCGCGGGTCTCCTCCGCGGCGGCGGCCTGCTCCGGCGTCGTCGTGTAGACGGTCGACCGGTACTGCGTGCCGCGGTCGTTGCCCTGCCGGTACCCCTGCGTCGGGTCGTGCGACTCCCAGAACGTGCGGAGGATGTCGGCGTCCGAGACGACGGCCGGGTCGTAGGCGACCTGGACCACCTCGGCGTGCCCGGTCAGGCCGGTGCAGGTCTCCTCGTACGTCGGGAACGGCGAGTAGCCGCCCTGGTAGCCGACGGAGGTGCTCACGACGCCCGGCAGCTGCCAGAAGATGCGCTCGGCGCCCCAGAAGCAGCCCATGCCGAGCACGATCGTCCGGGTCCCCTCGGGCCACGGGCCCTGCAGCGGCGTGCCGAGCACCGTGTGGGTGGCGGGCACGGAGTAGGTGTATCCCTCGTGCCCCTTCAGCGCGCGCTCCGGCTCGACCATCGTCGACTTGAGGGCGGATCCGAACAGCCAGTTCATGGTGACTCCCTTCCACGGGTCCGACACGCTCAACCCGCGCGCGGGCCCGGGTGTTCCCGCGCGCGACCGGCCGCCGCGGGGGCCTAGCCTGGGCACGTGACGGACGCGAACGACAGCACCCCGACCCTGGCCGCCACGGGCGACCTCGACCAGCACACGGACCACGGCGACTGGTCGTCGGCCGGGTTCGCGACGCGCGCGATCCACGCGGGCCAGGACCCGGACGCCGCGACGGGCGCCGTGGTGACGCCGATCTACCAGGTGTCGACGTACAAGCAGGACGGCGTCGGCGGGCTGCGCGGCGGCTACGAGTACTCGCGCTCCGGCAACCCGACCCGCGCGGCGCTGGAGGAGGCGCTGCGGTCGGCGGAGGGCGGCGGCGCGGGCTTCGCGTTCTCGTCCGGCCTCGCGGCGGAGGACACGCTGCTGCGCGCCGTGCTGCGCCCCGGCGACCACGTCGTGATGGCGAACGACGCGTACGGCGGCACCTACCGCCTGATCGCCCGGGTCTTCGGCCCGTGGGGCGTCGAGCACACGGCGGTCGACCTGTCCGACGCCGAGGCGGTGCTCGCGGCGATCCGCCCGGGCCAGACCAAGGTCATCTGGCTCGAGACGCCGACCAACCCGCTGCTGGGCGTCGCGGACGTCGCGGCGCTCGCGGCCCACGCCGCCGCGGCCGGCGCGGTGCTCGTCGTCGACAACACGTTCGCGACGCCGTACCTGCAGCAGCCGATCGCGCTGGGCGCGGACGTGGTCGTGCACTCGACCACCAAGTACATCGGCGGGCACTCCGACGTGGTCGGCGGCGCGCTCGTCGTCGCGGACGGCGCGCAGCTGCCGGTCGGGCTGGACGGGCCGACGGGCACGACGGCGCTCGCGGACGCCGTCGCGTTCCACCAGAACGCCTCGGGCGCGGTCGCCGGCCCGTTCGACTCGTGGCTGACGCTGCGCGGCCTCAAGACGCTCGCCGTGCGGATGGACCGGCACTGCGCGAACGCCGCCGCGGTCGCCGCGTTCCTCGAGGCGCGCGACGACGTCCCGCAGGTCATCTACCCGGGCCTCGACAGCCACGCGGGCCACGAGGTCGCCGCCCGGCAGATGTCCGGGTTCGGCGGCATGGTGTCGTTCCGCGCGGGCAGCGCCGAGCGCGCCGACCGCATCTGCGCCCGCACGAAGGTCTTCACGCTGGCCGAGTCGCTGGGCGGCGTCGAGTCGCTGATCGAGCTGCCCGCGCGCATGACCCACGGTTCCGTCGTCGGCACGGACCTCGAGGTCCCGGACGACCTGGTGCGGCTGTCCGTCGGCATCGAGGACGAGGCGGACCTGCTCGCCGACCTGGCCCAGGCGCTGGCATGACGACCCCGCGCCGGGGCGGCCGGGGCCGCGCCCGCACCGTCGACCCCGCCGCGCCGGCCCCGGTCCTGCACGAGGGCGACCTCGCGTCCGGCGACACGCCCGCGGGCTGGTCGGCGGAGCAGTCGGTGGCGCCGTCGGTGCGCGCCGCGGCGGCCTGGTCCTGGCGGTTCCTGCTGATCGCCGCGGCGACGGCCGCGGGTCTCTGGGTCGTCGGCTTCTTCAAGGTCATCGTCGTGTCGGTGGCGATCGCGCTGCTGCTGACGGTGCTGCTGGCCCCGGTCGCGCGGTTCCTGAGCGCGCGCCTGCGGTTCCCGCGGGGGCTCGCGGCGATCACGTCGGTGCTGCTGCTGCTCGCGGTGGTCACCGGGCTGGTCGTGCTGGCCGGGCGGTCGATCGCCAGCGGCTTCGGCGACCTGTACGACCAGGCGTCCCAGGGCGTCGACGAGGCGCTGCAGTGGCTGTCGGACGGCCCGCTCGGGCTGAGCACGAGCCAGCTCGACGACCTCGTCCAGCAGGGCCGCGACCAGATCAGCGAGAACGCCAGCACGCTGGTGTCCGGAGCGCTGACGGTCACCACGACGGTCGGCCACGTGGCGGCCGGGGCGCTCATCGCGCTGTTCTGCACGTTCTTCTTCCTGCTCGACGGCCGGACCATCTGGACCTGGCTGGTCGGCCTGCTGCCGATCTCGGTGCGCGAGCGGGTGCACCAGGCCGGCCGCCGCGGCATCGTCACGCTGTCCGGGTACACCCGGACGCAGATCCTCGTGGCGTTCGTGGACGCGACCGGCATCGGCATCGGCGCGGCGGTCCTCGGGGTCCCGCTGGCGGTGCCGCTCGCGACGCTGGTGTTCGTCGGCTCGTTCATCCCGATCGTCGGCGCCATCGCGACCGGTGCCGTCGCGGTGCTGGTCGCGCTCGTCGCGCAGGGCCCGGTCGTCGCCCTGCTGATGCTCGGCGTGGTGCTGCTGGTGCAGCAGATCGAGGGGCACGTGCTGCAGCCGTTCCTCATGGGCCACGCCGTGTCCCTGCACCCGGTGGCCGTGCTGCTCGTCGTCGCGGCTGGCTCGCTGGCGGCCGGCATCGTCGGCGCGCTGTTCGCGGTGCCGATCGCGGCGGTGCTCAACACGGTGCTGCTGTACCTGCACGGGCACGACAAGTTCCCCGAGCTCGGCACCGACGACCACGTCACGCTGCGGCCGCCCGGGGCGTTCGGGCGCCGGCGCCTCGGCGGGCGCGGGCGGGTGCGCCCCGGCGGGGACGACGCGGCGGCCGGGCTGGAGCCCGGCGGCGCGCGCGGGGCCGGGGGCGCGCGGCGCGGCCCGGACGAGCAGACCGCGGGATCGTGAATGATGCACCGGTGACCTTCCTCGACGACGCCCGCGCCGCCGCGCGCCTGCTCCAGGGCGTGGCGACCCGCACCCCGGTGGAGACCTCCAGGGCCCTGTCCCAGATCGCCGGGACGCCGGTGCTGCTCAAGTGCGAGAACCTGCAGCGCGCGGGTTCGTTCAAGATCCGCGGGGCCTACGTGCGGATGGCGCGGCTGTCGCCGGAGGAGCAGGCCCGGGGGGTCGTCGCGGCGAGCGCCGGCAACCACGCGCAGGGCGTCGCCCTGGCGGCCCAGCTGCTCGGCATCGACGCGGTGGTCTACATGCCGGTCGACGCGGCGCTGCCGAAGGTCGCGGCGACCAAGGAGTACGGCGCGGAGGTCCGGCCGCACGGCCGCAGCGTCGACGAGGCGCTGGTCGCGGCGCGCGCCGAGGCGGAGCGCACCGGCCGGGTGCTGATCCACCCGTTCGACCACGAGGACATCGTCGCCGGGCAGGGCACGCTCGCGCTGGAGATCCTCGAGCAGGTCCCGGACGTCCGGACGATCGTCGTGCCGCTCGGCGGCGGCGGGCTGGCGGCGGGTATCCAGGCGGTCGTGGCCGAGGTGGCGCCGCACGTCCGCGTGATCGGCGTGCAGGCCGCGCGGGCGGCCGCGTACCCGGCGTCGCTGGTGGCGGGGGAGCCGGTCGCGGCGCCCGAGCTGCACACGATGGCCGACGGCATCGCGGTCGGCACGCCCGGCGCGGTGCCGTTCGCCCTGCTGCAGCGGCACGGCTGCGAGGTGCGGACGGTGTCCGAGGAGGACCTGTCGCGTGCGCTGCTGCTGACCGCCGAGCGGGCGAAGCTCCTGGTCGAGCCCTCGGGCGCCGCGGGCGTCGCGGCGGTCATGGCGGCGCCGCCGGGCGACCTCGAGGGCCCCGTCGTCGTGCTGCTGTCCGGGGGCAACATCGACCCCCTGGTGCTGCTCCGGGTCGTCCGGCACGGCCTCGCGGTGTCCGGCCGGTACCTGCAGCTGCGGGTGCGGGTGCACGACACCCCGGGAGCGCTGGCGGCGCTGCTGCGCGAGCTCGCGACGACCGGCGGCAACGTCATGCACGTCTCGCACGTGCGGACCGGGGTGGACCTGGAGATCGACGAGGTCGAGATCGAGGTCCAGGTCGAGACGAAGGGCCCGGAGCACTGCGCCCGGGTCCTGCAGCACCTCCGCGACGGCGGCTTCCGCCTCGCGGAGCACTGAGGCGGGGCGCCCGCGGCGCGTCCGCGCAGCGTCGAGTGCCTACGCGACACGTCGAGTGCCTATCCCGCGGATGGGCACTCGACGTGTCCGGTAGGCACTCGGTGCCTCGGGCGGGCGCGGGGCGCGGGCATGGACCCGGGCCCCGCGGTGTTGAGGACACCGAGGGCCGGTGCGGCCCCGCACGGACGAGAGGGACCACGGTGACGAGCACGACGGCCACGACCACCACCCCGGCGACCACCACCCCGACGACCACCACCCCGACGACGGACCCCGCCGACGGCTGGGTCGACCCGCGCACGCAGATCGAGGTCGGCGTGCTGCTCGCCAACGGCCGGCTCGTGGGCCGGCGGTTCGCGTCCCGCGAGGAGGCCGAGGCGTTCGCGCGGCCGGAGGACGGCGAGCAGGTCGTCGAGTACAACCTCGTCTGCGAGTGCGTGGTCTGACGCCGCCCCGCCGGCCCCGGACGCACGAGGGCCCCGACCGGATCGCCGGTCGGGGCCCTCGTCGCGTCGCGGGGCGGTGCGTCAGCCGGTGAAGGGCTTCGCGTCCGTGATCTCGACCGGGATGTCGCGGCCGTTGGGCGCGGTGTAGGTGACCTTCTCGCCGACCTTGCGGCCGTTGATGGACGCGCCGAGCGGCGACGTCGGGGAGAACACCTCGATGTCGGCGCTGCCGGCGATCTCGCGCGAGCCGAGCAGGAACGTCATGGCGTCGCCGGCGACCACGGCGGTCACGACCATGCCGGGCTCCACCACGCCGTCGTCCGGCGGGGTGCCGATCTGCACGTTGCGGAGCTTCTCCTTGAGCTCGCGGATGCGGGCCTCCTGCTTGGCCTGCTCCTCGCGGGCGGCGTGGTAGCCGCCGTTCTCCTTGAGGTCGCCCTCGTCACGCGCGGCGGCGATCCGCTCGGTGACCTCGGCGCGTCCCGGGCCCTCGAGGTGCTCGAGCTCTGCCTTGAGGCGGTCGTAGGCCTCCTGCGTCAGCCAGGTGGCGGCCTGCGTCGTGTCGGTCACGTCCACTCCTTCCTGCGTGTCGCGCGCCCGGTCGGGACGCGCCGTCGGTGACCCCGGCCAGGCGTGCGCGGGCCCGAGCGATGAACGGGGATGCCGTCTCCCTCGCGGTCGCGTCGGCCTGCGGCGACATCGGGCGACGTCGGACCGGGGGCGGCGTATGAATCGGCAAGCATAGCAACTGGCGGGGTCCGGCGTGGCCGGGGTCCGCCGTGTCGTGCCGCGCGATCACGCGGCGAAGCAGGACTCCACGACCGCCGACACGGCCAGCTCGGTCGTCGGGATCGTCGTCGTCACGCGCTGCGTGGCGGTGCCCGCCGGGCCGACCTCGACGGTCTGCACGCCGACCTCCGCGTAGGACTCGGACAGCGCCTGCACCCGGCAGGAGACGGTGGACTCGGCGTCCTTCGTGACGTCGAACGTGAGCTGCGTGCTGGTCGGCCCGTCGACCTTGAAGCCGACCACCTTCCAGCTGAGCCCGTCCTGGGCGAGCGCGAGCCAGGCGGCGACGGCCACGGCCAGGACGCCGAGCGCGACCATCGCGAGGCGCCCGGCCCGGCGGCGCCCGGGTCCGGCGGTCTTCCCGTAGCGCCCGGCGGGGAGCTCGGGGGCGGGGGTCGGGGTCGCCGTCACGGTCATCTCCTGGGGGAACGGGTCGCGCGCGGGCCGCGCGGAGTCGTCGGGGTGCGACCATTGTCTCGCGCCGGGTGCCGTACCGGCGACGAGGAGAGGACGACACCACACCGTGACCGAGCAGCTGCGCCTGATGGCGGTGCACGCCCACCCGGACGACGAGTCGAGCAAGGGGGCGGCGACGACCGCCCGGTACGCCGCGGAGGGCGTGGACGTCCTCGTCGTCACCTGCACCGGCGGGGAGCGCGGCGACGTGCTGAACCCGCACCACCCGCCCGTCGAGGGCGGGATCGAGGGGATGCGCGCCGTGCGCCGCGTCGAGATGGCCGCGGCCGCCGAGGCGCTCGGTGTCCGGCAGCACTGGCTCGGGTTCGTCGACTCGGGGCTGCCCGAGGGCGACCCGCTGCCGCCGCTGCCCGAGGGCTGCTTCGCGCTGCAGCCGCTGGAGGAGGCGGCCCGCCCGCTGGTCGAGCTGGTCCGCGAGTTCCGGCCGCACGTCATCACGACGTACGACCCGACGGGCGGCTACCCGCACCCGGACCACATCATGTGCCACCGGGTGGCGTTCGAGGCGTTCCACGCGGCCGGCGACCCCGAGCGGTACCGCGGCGCCGGCGAGCCGTGGGAGCCGCTGAAGCTCTACTACAACCACGGCTTCTCGATGGCCCGGATCCGCGCGGCGCACGAGGCGCTGGTCGAGCGCGGCCTGGAGTCGCCGTTCGGCGAGTGGGTCGAGTCCCGGGCGGCCCGGGAGATCCCGGAGCGCGAGGTCACCACGCTGGTCGACGTGCACGAGCACTTCGACGCGCGGGACGCGGCGCTGCGCGCGCACGCGACCCAGATCGACCCCGAGGGCTTCTTCTTCGCGATGCCGCGGGACCTGGAGCTCGAGGTCTGGCCGACCGAGGAGTTCGAGCTCGCGGAGTCGCGGGTGCCGACCACGCTGCCGGAGGACGACCTGTTCGCCGGCGTCCGGGAGGCGATCGCGTGACCGGGCTGCTGGCGGTCGCGCACGGGACCCTGCTGCAGGGCTGGGGGTCGGTCGCCGCGGCGGTGAGCCCCTCGCCCTCGCCGTCGAGCATCGAGATCCCGCCGGAGGACCAGACGTCGCCCGGGCTGCTCGGGTTCCTCGTGACGTTCGCCGCCGCGGCGGCGGTCATCCTGCTGGCGTTCTCGATGGTCCGGCACCTGCGGGTCGTCGACCGGAACGCGCGGCGGCTGCGCGAGGCCCAGGAGACGGGCGCGCCCGCGGCGGGCGACGACACCCCGCCGGCCGACGACCCCGAGCGCCCCGACGGCCCGGCCGCGAGCCCGCCGCGGGGGCGCGCGTGAGCACCCCGCCGCCGGTCCGCCCGGCGGTGCGCGTCACGGTCGGCCAGCTCCGGGTGAGCGACGACCACGACGCCAACCGGGAGGTGGTCCGCCGCGCCTTCGACACCGCGCGCCGCGCGCGGGCCGACGTGCTGGTGCTGCCCGAGTACGCCTCGGGCTTCGACCCGCGGGGGACCGGCCCGGAGCACGCGGAGCCGCTGGACGGCCCGTTCGTGTCCCTGCTGCGCGAGCGCGCCGCCGCGGACGGCGTGGCGGTGCTCGCCGGCACGACCCTGCCGGGGGCGGACCCCGAGCGCGCGGTGAACGCGGTGGTCGCGGTCGACGCCGACGGCGCGCTCGCGGGGGTCTACCGCAAGGTGCACCTGTACGACGCGTTCGGGCACCGCGAGTCCGAGCGCCTCGAACCGGGCCCGGCTGACGCCCCGCCGCTGACGCTCGACGTCGCGGGCGTGCGGCTCGGCGTGCTGACCTGCTACGACCTGCGGTTCCCCGAGTCCGCGCGCCGCCTGGTCGACGCCGGCGCGGAGGTGCTGGTCGTCCCGGCCGCATGGGCCTCGGGCCCGCTCAAGGCTGAGCACTGGCGCACGCTGGCGACGGCCCGGGCCATCGAGAACACGGCCGTCGTCGTGGCGGTCGGCCAGGCGGGCCGGGGCGTCACCGGGCGGTCGCTGGTGGTCGGGCCGGACGGCGTCGTCGGGCTGGAGCTCGGCGAGGAGTCGGAGCTGCGCACGGTCGACCTGGACCCCGAGGCGCTGCGCGGCGTGCGGGAGTCGAACCCGTCGCTGGCGAACCGCCGCTACCGCGTCGTCCCGGCGGTCTGACGCGCCGGTCCGCCGAGGCCGGTGGTTCTGGCCGAGGTCGGTGCTTCCTGACACCGATCTCGGCGCGAACCACCGACCTCGGCGCACGCGACCCACGAAGACGCCGGCGCCGTGGCCGGTTCCGGGATCAGCCGCGTGGGCGGCCCTCCGGGTCGACGTCGGTGTCCGGGGACGGCCAGAACGTCCGCAGCAGCTCCTCCGGCGTGAGCACCGCCTCGGCGTGCTCGACCGCGTCGTCGCCACCGGCGAGCGCGCGGACCTCGTCGTGGATCCGCTCCATCGACGCGTCGAGCTGGGCCGCGACGTCCGCCGCCAGCTTGAGCGAGTCCGTGAGGTGCCGCGGCACCTGCCGGTCGTACTTGTAGTAGATCTTGTGCTCGAGGCTCGCCCAGAAGTCCATGGCGATGGTCCGGAGCTGGATCTCGACGACGACCTGCTCCACGCGGTCGGACAGGTACACGGGCACCTGCACGATGAGGTGCAGGGACTGGTACCCGTTGCCCTTGGGGTGCGCGATGTAGTCGCGCTCCTCGAGCAGCGTGAGGTCGGCCTGCCCGACGAGCATGTCCCGGACCCGGTAGATGTCCGACACGAACGAGCAGGTCACCCGCACGCCGGCGATGTCGAACATCTGCGCCCGGACGGCGTCGGGGGTCAGCGGGATGCCCTTGCGCCGGCACTTGGTCACGATCGACTCGAACGACTTGAGGCGGCTGCCGACGTGCTCGACCGGGTTGTAGTTCGCCATGTGCCGGAACTCGTCGCGCAGGATCGCGATCTTGGTCATGACCTCGTCGATGCCGAACTTGTAGGTCAGCGCGAGGCGGCGCATGTCGCGCATGAGCGCGCGCAGCTCCGTGGGGTCGGGCATCGCCACCGGGGCGACGGCCTGCTCCCGGGCCGACGGGTCGGGGACGCGGTGCACGGTGCCGGTCATGCCTCCACCGTAGTTCCCCCAAGCGGGGGTCAGCGCAGGACCGCCAGCGCGGCCGCGACGTAGTGGCAGGTGAAGCCGACGACGGTCAGCGCGTGGAAGATCTCGTGGAACCCGAACCAGCGCGGGCTCGGGTTCGGCCGCTTGAGGCCGTAGACCACCGCACCGAGCGTGTAGGCGAGGCCGCCGCCGGCGACGAGCCAGACGACCTCGGGTCCGCCCGTCGGGGCGCGCCAGAACGCGGGCAGGAACCACACCGCCACCCAGCCGAGCGCGATGTACACCGGCACGTAGACCCAGCGCGGCGCGCCGAGCCAGAACACCCGCGCGAGCAGCCCGACCAGCGCGCCGGACCACACGATGATCAGCAGCGTCCGGGCGGTCGAGGCGGGCAGCAGGGCCACGGCCAGCGGGGTGTAGGTGCCGGCGATGACCAGGAAGATGTTCGTGTGGTCCATCCGGCGCAGGATCCCGGCGACCCGCGGGGACCAGGTGCCGCGGTGGTAGACCGCGCTCGTGCCGAACAGCAGCATGGCGGCGAGCCCGAACACGGCGCACGCGATCGTCAGCGGCGCGGTGGGCGCGAGCACGACGAGCACGATCGAGGCCGCGGTGACGAGCGGGAACATCCCGGCGTGGATCCAGCCCCGGAGCCGGGGCTTGACGGCGTCGGCGATCTGCTCGGCGGTCTCGGCGACCTTCACGGCGGGTCCTCCCTGTCGGCGGGCTCGGGGGGCGACGCGGACGAGCCTAACCTACGAGTGCGTAGGTTACGGCTGCGTAGGTAGTGCGCCGGTGCGCGGCGCGGGCCTGCACGAATCCTCCCCCTCGGACCTCGCGCCACCGGCCGTCCCGGGGTCCCGGCGAGCGGTAGCGTGAGCACGCCCAGCCGCCCAGACGAGGAGATCCGCGCGTGCGCCTGCCCCACCCGCTCTACGGGCTGTACGAGCGCCGCCTCGCCGCCTCGCTGCCCCGCGACCGGGTCCCGCGGCACGTCGGCGTGATCCTGGACGGCAACCGGCGGTGGGCGCGGCAGCTCGGCGAGTCGACCGCGACGGGCCACCGGCGCGGCGCGGACCGGATCGCGGACCTGCTCGCCTGGGGCGAGGAGGTCGGGGTCGAGGTCGTCACGCTGTGGATGCTGTCGACGGACAACCTCAGCCGCGACCCCGAGGAGCTGGACGCGCTGCTCGGCATCATCGAGGACGCCGTGCGCGAGCTCGCCGCCACCCGGCGCTGGCGGCTGCAGGCGGTGGGCTCGCTGGACCTGCTCCCCGAGCACACCCGCGCGACGCTGCGGGACGCGGAGTCCGCCACCGCCGACGTCCGCGGCCTGCACGTCAACGTGGCGATCGGCTACGGCGGCCGCAAGGAGATCGCGGACGCGGTGCGGTCCTACCTCAGCGAGCGCGCGGCCGAGGGCGCGACGCTCGACGACATCGCCGCGACGTTCGACGTCGAGCACATCGCGGACCACCTGTACACGAAGGGCCAGCCCGACCCGGACCTGGTGATCCGCACCTCGGGGGAGCAGCGGCTCGGCGGCTTCATGCTCTGGCAGTCGGTGCACTCGGAGTACTACTTCTGCGAGGTCTACTGGCCGGACTTCCGGCGGGTCGACTTCCTGCGCGCGGTCCGCGACTACGCCGCCCGGGAGCGCCGGCACGGCCAGTGAGCCGGGGTCGCGGCGACGGCCCGGCGACGCCCGGGTGAACATCGTGTTGCGGATCACACCCGCGGCGTGTCGTGCGCGCCGCCGTGTCGGAGGCGCGGCGTAGCGTCCGGAGCAACGGGCGGCACCCGCCGCCCCCGGGAGGCCAGCCCATGGAGCATCCGCTCCGGGGGGAGGGCCGGTCCTGGTCCTCCGTGGCCGGCCGCCCTCGTCCCGTCACCGAGCGCCGCAGGACCCGCGGGTCCGGCGCGAGGGGTCCGACTCGGCGCTGAGCAGCGCCGGAGGGAGCCTGCCGTGGTCAGCAAGCTGGGAACCGCCACCGCCTCGACCGACCAGCCGGAGGGGCGCCGGACGCACGTCCTCGACACCTCTGTCCTCCTGTCGGACCCGCGCGCGATCACGCGGTTCGCCGAGCACGACGTGGTCCTCCCCGTCGTCGTGATCACCGAGCTCGAGGCCAAGCGGCACCACGCCGAGCTCGGCTACTTCGCCCGCGCCGCGCTGCGGCTGCTCGACGACCTGCGGGTCGCGCACGGCGGGCTGGACACGCCGATCCCGCTCGGCGAGCAGGGCGGCACGCTGCGGGTCGAGCTCAACCACACGAACCCCGAGGTGCTGCCGGCCGGGTTCCGGCTGGGCGACAACGACACCCGGATCCTCGCGTGCGCGGCCAACCTCGCGGCGGAGGGCCACGACGTCACGGTCGTGTCGAAGGACCTGCCGATGCGGATCAAGGCGTCGGCGATCGGGCTGCGCGCCGAGGAGTACCGGCACGAGCTCGCCGTCGACTCCGGGTGGACCGGCATGGACGCGCTCGACCTCACCGAGCAGCAGATGGCCGACCTGTGGGAGCACGAGTCGCTCCCGCTGGCCGACCTGCCCGACTCCCCGACGCTGCTGACGCACACCGGCCTGGTGCTGCACAGCCCGCGCGGCTCGGCCCTCGGCCGGGTCACCGCCGACAAGCACGTGCAGGTGGTGCGCGGCGACCAGGACGTGTTCGGCCTGCACGGCCGCAGCGCGGAGCAGCGCATCGCGATCGACCTGCTGCTCGACGAGCAGGTCGGCATCGTCTCGCTGGGCGGCCGGGCCGGCACCGGCAAGTCGGCGCTCGCGCTGTGCGCCGGGCTGGAGGCCGTGCTGGAGCGCCGGCAGCACCGCAAGGTCATGGTGTTCCGTCCGCTGTACGCGGTCGGCGGCCAGGAGCTCGGCTACCTGCCGGGCAGCGAGGCCGAGAAGATGAACCCCTGGGCGCAGGCGGTGTTCGACACCCTGAGCGCGGTGGTCAGCCGCGAGGTGGTCGAGGAGATCATCGACCGCGAGCTGCTCGAGGTGCTGCCGCTCACGCACATCCGCGGGCGGTCGCTGCACGACGCGTTCGTGATCGTCGACGAGGCGCAGTCGCTCGAGCGGAACGTGCTGCTCACGGTGCTCTCCCGGATCGGGCAGAGCTCCCGGGTGGTGCTCACGCACGACGTGGCGCAGCGGGACAACCTGCGGGTCGGCCGGCACGACGGCGTCGCGGCGGTGATCGAGGCGCTCAAGGGGCACCCGCTGTTCGCGCACGTGACCCTGACCCGCTCGGAGCGGTCGCCGGTCGCGGCCCTGGTCACGGAGATGCTGGAGGGCATCGAGCTCTGACGGCCGCGGCCGCCCGACCGTGACGCCCGCAGCCCGGCCACGCGTCGCCGAGCGGGCAGAAGGTGTCGCCTCCCGGGCCCCGGAAGGGACGTCTACTGCCCGCTCGGCGAGGTGGCGGGGGAGGGGGTGGGCGAGGTGGCGGGAGCGGAAGCGGGGGCGGTCGCGTGGGGCGGGGCCGCGTGCTCCGGGCGGGCCGCCAGGACCGCCACCACGAGGCCCACCACCGCGCCCGCCGCGGTGTCCAGGGCGCGGTCGAGGGCCAGCCGGGCCGGGTCCAGCGGCGCGCCCAGCGACGTCATCAGCAGCGCCATCGGGGTGATCGTGAGCATCGCGACGCCGTAGTGCCGGGCGACGACCAGCTCGGTGGCGGTCTGCAGCGCCACGACGAGCGCCGCGACGGCCCAGAACGGCAGGTCCGCGCCGAGCAGCGGCAGCGCGATCGCGACGCCCGCGGCCGTGCCGGCGGCGCGCTGCAGCGCCCGGACGCCCATGTGCCGGACGTGCGCGCCCTGCAGGACCGCGGCGGCGCCCATGACGGCCCAGGCCGGGTGGCCCCAGCCGGCGGCGGCCGCGACGGACCCGGCGAGCGCGGCGGCCACGGCGACCGAGACGGTGGGGGAGAGCGCCGCGCCGCCGGCCGTTCCGGCGCGCACGACGTCGCGCACCCGCGGCGCGGGCTCGGTCGGGAGCCCGCGGCCCCGGTCGAGCACCCAGCCGGCGTTGCACACCAGGCAGGCGACGAGCGCGCCGCCCGCGACCGCGAGACCCCGCGCCAGGACGTCGTCCGCGCCGGCGGCCGCGGCCGTGCCGGCCCCGGCGGCGAACACCAGGATGGTCGCCCCGGGCGGCCCGGTGCGCAGCGCGACCGCCCCGGCCGTGGCGCCCGCGGCGAGCAGCGTCAGGACGGCCAGCTCTGCGGCCACCGGGGCGCCCGCGGCCGCCAGGGCCGACATCGCCACCACTGCCGCGCTGAGTGCGCCGCCGACGAGCGCCATGAGCCGCAGCCGCCAGGCGTACCCGCTGGACCGCCCGTAGAGCGACGCGAGCGCGCCGAGCGAGGCGTAGCCGGCCAGGTCGTGGCGTCCGATCGCGGCCACCAGCAGGAACGCCAGCGCGACGCTCGCGCCGCACCGCAGGGCGCCGCCGAGCGAGTCCCGGGTGCTCGGGCCGCCCCGGTGCGGCCGGAGGGCGGCGCGGAGCTGGGACGGGTGCAGGAGGGCGGCGGCGAGGGACAGGCGGTGCACCCGGCGATCCTGCCACCGAATCGTTCACCGGTAAATGATTCGTGAAGCAACTCACGCTCGGTAGGGTGGCGGGCGTGGACAGCGTGGACCGCCTGCGCGCGGACTGGGAGCGCGAGGCGCCGGGGCTCGACGTCGCGCCGATCGCCGTCGCCGGGCGGATCACCCGGATCGCCGCGCTGCTGGACGCCCGGGCGGAGGCCGCGCTGGCGGAGGCGGACCTGACGCGGGGCGAGTTCGACGTCCTCTGCGCGCTGCGCCGGGCGGGGCGAGCGCTGCGGGCGGCCGAGGTGTCCACGATCACCGCCGCGTCGCCGGCCGCGATCACCAAGCGCGCCGACACGCTGGTCCGCGCCGGCCTGGTCGCCCGGGCGATCCCGCACCGGGACCGCCGGGGCGTGCTCCTGGAGCTGACCGAGGAGGGGCGCGCCGCGGTCGACCGGCTGATGCCGGAGCACCTCGCCCGGGAGGCGAACGCGCTCGGCGCGCTGGACGACCGCGAGGCGGCGGCGCTCGCGGCCCTGCTGTCCCGCGTGCTCGTCCGGGTCGAGGGCGGCGCCTGAGCGAGGTCGGGACGCGGGTGCGTCCGAGCAGGTCAGGGGCGATCGCGCACGCGGTCGCCGGGTGAAGTCGGGCAAAACACCGCGTTTCCATCCCTGTGACCGCTCACAAGGGACCAAGGTCCCCCCGATGGGTCGGGGAACCCCGGACGGCCCACCAGGCCGCCCGAGCCCCCCGCCCCTCGGCCCAGGAGACCACCGTGCCCCTGCCCCGACTGCGCACCTCCCTGCGCGCTCAGCTCGTCGCGACCGGAGCCGGCGCCGTCGCCGTCACCGCCGCCCTGCTCACCGCCGTCGGCGGCTGGCAGGTGACCGGCCTGGCCTCCCAGGCGGGCGACGACGTCGACCGCCTCATGCGCGACTCGATGACCCAGACCACCCAGCAGGCGGTGACGATGGTCGAGACCCAGGTCGCCACCGTCACCGACCGGATGGCCTCGAGCCTCCGGGTCGCCCAGGAGACGTTCGCGCAGGCGGGCGCCCTGACGTTCGACGGCTCCGAGCACTGGACCGTCACCGACCAGACGACCGGCGCCACGGAGGAGGTCGACCTGCCCCGGCTGCAGGTCGGCGGGACGTGGCTCGGCCGCACCACCGACCCGGCGACCCCGGTCCCGGTGGTCGACGAGATCACCACCCTGCTCGACGCGCCCGTCACGGTCTTCCAGCGGGTGAACACCGAGGGCGACATGCTGCGCGTCGCGACGAGCGTGACCAACGCCGACGGCGCGCGCGTCATCGGCACCGCGATCGGCGCGACCGGCGCCGACGGCAAGCCCAACGCGGTCGTCGCGTCGCTGCTGTCCGGGCAGCCGTACTACGGCACGGCCACTGTGGTCGGCCAGCCGTTCGTCACGGCCTACGCCCCGCTGCTGGCGGGCGACGAGGTGGTCGGCGGCCTGTTCGTCGGCGTCCCGCAGACCGAGGTCGACGCCCCGCTGCGCGCCGCGCTGGCCGAGGTGGCCGTCGGCGAGGAGGGCTACCTGACCGTCTCGGACGCGAACGGGCAGTGGGTCGTCCCGCCGCCGGGCGCCCAGGCGGGCGACGCCGCGGGCTCGGTGGACGCCGACGGCGAGGCGTACGCGCCGCGCCTGGTCGAGGCCGCCGCGGAGCTCGGCGAGGGGGAGACCGCCACCGAGCGCGTCGACCTCGGGGACGCCGGTGCCGCCACCGTGCAGCTCGCGCGGTACGCCCCGTGGGGCTGGACCGTCGCCGCGTGGGGCTTCGACGCCGACCTGCGCGCGGTGTCCGCGGAGCTGGAGTCGGGCGCCAGCACCCTCATGGTCACCCTGCTGGTCGCCGGCCTGGTCGTCGCCGCGGTCGCGGTCGCGCTGGTCGTGTGGATCTCCGGCCGGATCGTCGCCCGCGTCGGGCGGCTCACCACCGCGCTGCGCCGGGTCGCCGACCGCGACCTGTCCGTCGCCGTGCGCGGCGAGGGCCGGGACGAGATCGGCGTCATGGGCGCGGCGCTCGGGGAGGCCATCGACGCGATGCGCGCCGCGCTCACCCGGATGCGCGAGGGCGCCGAGGCCGTGCGCGGCACCGCCGGCCGGCTCGACGGCTCGTCGGGCACGCTGGAGGAGGCCGCGGGCCGCACCGTGTCCCGCGCCGAGGTCGCCGCCGGCTCCGCCTCGGTCGTGAGCACCGAGGTGCAGACGGTCACCGCGGCGATGACGGAGATGCGCGCGTCCATCGAGTCCGTGGCGCAGGACGTGAGCGCGGCCTCCGGCGAGGCGTCGCAGGCCGTCGGCGTGACCGCGGAGGCCGCTGCGGCCGCGGACCGGCTCGCGGCGTCCACGGGCCAGATCGCGGCCGTCCTGGACACCGTGACGACGATCGCCGGCCAGACCCACCTGCTCGCGCTGAACGCCAGCATCGAGGCGGCCCGCGCGGGCAGCGCCGGCGCCGGGTTCGCCGTGGTCGCCGGCGAGGTCAAGGACCTGGCGCAGCAGACCTCGAGCGCGATCGGCACGATCGCGCCGGTGCTCGAGGCCGTCACCCGGGACGCCGCCGACGTGCAGGAGTCGGTGTCCCGGATCTCCCGCGCCGTCGCGACGGTCGACGGGCTGCAGGGCGCGGTGTCCGCCGTGGTCGAGGAGCAGACCGCCACGACGTCCGAGATCGAGCGCAACCTCGTGGTCGCCGCCGAGAGCACGACGGACATCGCCGGCAGCGCCGCGGACGTCGCGCAGGCGGCCGGCCAGGCGTTCGACGGGGCCGCCGAGGTGCGGCAGGCCGTCATCACCCTGGGTGACGTCGCCGCCGAGCTCGCGCGGGGCGCGGAGGAATTCACGCTGAACCGGCCCGCCGCGCAGTTCGACCTGGCACGCTAGGCGAGGCGCCGTCGGCCCGGGACCCCCTGCCCCGGACCGGCGGCGCCGTCGCGCGCGGGGGTCAGGCCTTCGGGCGGGTCATGCTCAGCAGGTCGAGCGCCGCGTCGAGCTGCGCCTCGGTGACCTCGCCGCGCTCCACGTAGCCGAGGTCCACCACGGCCTCGCGGACCGTGATGCCCTGCGCCACCGCGTGCTTGGCGATCTTCGCCGCCGCCTCGTAGCCGATCACCCGGTTCAGCGGGGTGACGATCGACGGGGACGACCCGGCGTACGCCGCGCCGCGCTCGGTGACGACCTCGATGCCGTCGACGGTGCGGTCGGCGAGCACGCGGCACGCGGCCGCGAGCAGCCGCTCCGACTCCAGGACCGCCTGGCCCATGACCGGGATCTGCACGTTGAGCTCGAAGGAGCCGCTCGCGCCGGCCCACGCCACGGTGGCGTCGTTGCCGACCACGCGCGCGGCGACCATGAGCACGGCCTCCGGGATGACCGGGTTCACCTTGCCCGGCATGATCGACGAGCCCGGCTGCAGGTCGGGGATGCGGATCTCACCCAGGCCGGTGTTCGGGCCGGAGCCCATCCAGCGCAGGTCGTTGCAGATCTTGGTCAGGCTGACGGCGATGGTCTTCAGCGCGCCCGACAGCTCGACCAGCCCGTCCCGGGCCCCCTGGGCCTCGAAGTGGTCGCGCGCCTCGGTGAGCGGCAGCCCGGTCTCCTCCGCGAGCAGGGCGATGACCCGCTGCGGGAAGCCGGCCGGGGTGTTGATGCCGGTGCCCACCGCCGTGCCGCCGAGCGGGACCTCCGCCACCCGGGGGAGCGCCGCCTGCACCCGCTCGACCCCGCGGCGCACGGCGGCCGCGTAGCCGCCGAACTCCTGGCCGAACGTCACCGGGGTCGCGTCCATCAGGTGCGTGCGGCCGGCCTTCACGTCGCCGGCGTGCTTCTCGGCGAGCCGCTCCAGCGACGCGGCGAGGTGCTCCAGGGCGGGGACCAGGTCGTTGACCGCGCCGTCGGTGGCGGCGACGTGCACCGAGGTCGGGAAGACGTCGTTCGAGGACTGCGAGGCGTTGACGTGGTCGTTCGGGTGGACGTCGGCGCCGAGGGACCGGGACGCGAGGGTCGCCAGCACCTCGTTCATGTTCATGTTCGAGGAGGTGCCGGAGCCGGTCTGGTAGACGTCGACCGGGAAGTGAGCGTCGTGCCGGCCGTCGGCGACCTCGTCCGCCGCGTCGGCGATCGCGCGCGCCACGGCGGCGTCGAGGATGCCCAGCTCGGCGTTGGCGAGGGCGGCGGCCTTCTTGACCCTGGCCAGCGCGGCGACGTGGCCGCGCTCCAGGCCGGTCCCGCTGATCGGGAAGTTCTCCACCGCGCGCTGGGTCTGCGCGCGGTACAGGGCGTCCGCGGGGACGCGGACCTCGCCCATCGTGTCGTGCTCGATGCGGTACTCGACGTCGTCGTCGGCGTGCAGGCTCATGCGGCCGATCCTGCCACCGCCAGGGACCTCGGTCCCGCCCGCGCCCCGCGCGAGGGGCGCGGGGTGGCGCACGTCACACCTCCCCGCGCGCCCCCTCTCGCCGAGATGGCAGCTCTCGGCTGCGCGCGCGGGGCGCCGCACAGCCGGGAGTTGCCATCTCGCCGAAGAAGGGCGGGAGCGGGGAGGCGTCAGGCCGGGACCGGGACGTCGCCGATGTCGCCGATCGCGGAGGTCAGGCGCGCGTGGCCGTCGGCCAGCGCGTACTCCACGCCCACGACCGCGACGCGGCCGGCGTCGATGCCCTCGGCCAGCGTGACCGAGTACGAGCGCAGCATGTCGACGGTGTGCCGCACGTGCTCGTGGCCGAGCTCGGCGGGGTCCACCGACGACAGGTCGCGCGGGCGTCCCTCGGCGTCGGCGCCGTGCGCCAGCGACACGATGGACGGGATCACCCGGTCCACCACGGCGCGCACGAACCCGCGCTGCAGCTCGCCGGTGGTGAGCGCCGCCGTGGCCGCCGCCACCGCGCCGCAGGAGTCGTGACCCAGCACGACGACCAGTGAGGCGCCGAGCACCTCGACGCCGTACTCGATGGAGCCGATCACCGTGGTGTCGAGGACGTGGCCGGCGGTCCGGACTACGAACACGTCGCCGAGCCCCTGGTCGAAGATGATCTCGGCCGCGACACGGCTGTCCGAGCAGCCGAAGACGACGGCGAACGGCGCCTGGCCGGTGCTGACCTCGGCGCGGCGGTCGATGCCCTGGGACGGGTGCTCCATGGCGCCGCGGACGAACCGGTCGTTGCCGTCGCGCAGCGCGGCCCAGGCCTCGGCGGGGGTGGTGGGGTGTGCCATGCGGCCCATGGTCGCACCACGCGGCGCGGGGCGAGGAGCGGTGTCCGCGGGCGGCCCGCGTCCTGTCCGCCCGGGGTGGAACCGCCCGGCGGGACCCTGCTCCGGTGGCAGGCCGCGACCCGCCGGTGTAGCCATGGGGAGGGAAGCGTGGAGACGTCGCGGAGCCCCAGGTGGGAGCCCCGCGGCGCCGAGTGAGGGAGAGCGGTGCGCGTGCGAAGACGGTCGAGGGCGATCGCCGGGGTGTCGGTGCTCGCGCTGGGGGCGGGGCTGGCGGCGTGCGCGCCGGCGGACTCCACCCCGGTGCTCACCTGGTACACGAACCCGGACGCGGGGGGCCAGGCGACGCTGGCCCAGCAGTGCACGGAGGAGGCGGGCGGGGCCTACCGCATCGAGGTGTCGGTGCTGCCCCGCGACGCCAGCTCCCAGCGCGAGCAGCTGGCTCGGCGGCTCGCGGCGTCCGACTCGTCGATCGACCTGATGAGCCTGGACCCGCCGTTCATCCCGGAGCTGGCGAACGCCGGCTTCCTGGCGCCGGTGCCGGACGACGTCGCGGAGCAGGTCAGCCAGGACGTCGCGGAGGGCGCGCTCCAGGGCGCCTCGTGGGGCGACGAGCTCGTGACCGTCCCGTTCTGGGCCAACACGCAGCTGCTCTGGTACAAGAAGTCGGTCGCCGAGGCGGCGGGGCTCGACCCCGCGACCACGCCGGTGACCTGGGACCAGGTCATGGACGCCGCGCGCGACCAGGACAAGACGCTCGGCGTGCAGGGCATCAAGGCCGAGGCGTACACGGTGTGGATCAACGCCCTGGTCGAGTCGGCCGGCGGCCAGATCGTGGAGAACCCCGAGGCGCCCGCCGAGGACGTGAAGCTGGGTCTGGAGACCGACGCGGGCCGCGAGGCGGCCCGGATCATCGGCGAGATCGGCAAGGACCGCCTCGGCGGCCCCGGCCTGCCGACGCAGGACGAGAACGCCTCGCTCACCCAGTTCCAGGGGGACAGCGGGTCGTTCATGGTGAACTGGCCGTTCGTCTGGCCGGCCATGCAGGCCTCCGTCGAGGACGGCGCGCTGGACCAGTCGTTCCTCGACGACGTGGGCTGGGCGATCTACCCGCAGGTGACCGAGGGCACCGACGCCGCGCCGCCGTACGGCGGGATCAACCTCGGCGTCGGCGCGTTCAGCGAGCACGTCGACGAGGCCTACGAGGCCGCCGCGTGCATCGTGAAGCCGGAGAACCAGGCGGCGTACTTCGTCACCGACGGCAACCCGCCGGCGTCGACCGTCGCCTACGACGACCCGAAGGTGCAGGAGACGTTCCCGATGGCGGACGTCATCCGCCAGTCGCTGGAGCAGGCGGCCCCGCGCCCCCAGACCCCGTACTACAACGAGGTCTCCCAGGGTCTCCAGGAGACCTGGCACCCGCCGGCCTCGGTCGACCCCGACCGGACGCCGCGGGAGTCCACGGACTTCATCACCGCCGTGCTGCGAGGGGAGCGACTCCTGTGAGTACCGAGATCACGGGCGCCGCGGCGGGGGTGGCGGCGAAGGCCACCCGCGGCGCGGGCCCCGGAAAGGCGTCGAAGCCCCGCAAGAGCGACCGGGCGCGGGCCGAGGCCCGGCTGGGCTGGTGGCTGGCCGGCCCGGCGTTCGTGGTGATGCTGGCCGTCACCGCCTACCCGATCCTGCAGGCCGTCTACGACTCGCTGTTCCGGTACCGGCTCACCGCCCCGGACGACCGGGCGTTCGTCGGGCTCGGCAACTACGGCGTGGTGCTGGGCGACCCGGTGTTCTGGCAGTCGCTCGGCGTCACCACGCTGATCATGGTGATCACCGTCGCGATCGAGCTGGTGCTCGGCTTCGCCCTGGCGCTCGTCATGCACCGGGCCGTCCTCCGGCTCCGGGGGCTGCTGCGCACCGCGATCCTCGTGCCGTACGGGATCATCACGGTCGTCTCGGCGTTCGCGTGGTTCTACGCGTTCGACATCAGCTCGGGGTACGTGAACAGCTGGTTCGACTGGGTGCCCGGGATCAGCGAGGACCTCAACTGGTTCGCCGGCACCGGCACCAGCCTGTTCGTCATCATCGCGTCCGAGGTCTGGAAGACCACGCCGTTCATCTCGCTGCTGCTGCTCGCGGGCCTGGCGCAGGTGCCGGGCGACCTCGAGGAGGCCGCGCAGGTCGACGGCGCCACCTGGTGGCAGCGGATGAAGCGCGTCGTCCTGCCGAACATGAAGGCCGCGATCATGGTCGCCGTCCTGTTCCGGGCGCTCGACGCGTTCCGCATCTTCGACAACGTGTTCATCATGACGAACGGCGCCAACGGCACCACGGTCCTGTCGCTGCTGGCCTACCGGACGTCCATCGGGCGGCTGGAGATCGGCCTCGGCTCCGCGATCTCGGTGCTGCTGTTCATCTGCGTGATCATCATCTGCTTCATCGCGATCAAGATCTTCAAGGTCGACCTCGCCGGTGCCCGAGGGGAGAAGTGATGGGGACCCTGTCCGGCAAGCAGAAGGTGGCCTGGGCGGCCATCACCGTCGTCGTCCTCGTCTGGGCGCTGTTCCCGGTCGCGTCGATCATCGCGACCTCGTTCAAGCTGCCGAGCGACCTCAGCACCGGCAACCTCCTGCCGACGACCTGGTCCTGGACCAACTACGAGCAGATCCTCGGGCCCGACGGCTCGGCGCAGGAGCTGTTCCTGTCGTCGCTGCGGAACTCGATCGGCATCTCGCTGATCGCCACGGCGATCTCGTCGGTGCTGGCCACGCTCGCGGCGTACGCGATCGCCCGGCTCGACTTCCCGGGCCGCAAGCTGATCCTCACCACCGCGCTCGGGGTGTCGATCTTCCCGGTGATCTCGATCGTCACGCCGCTGTTCAACCTGTGGCGGAACATCGGCCTGTACGACACCTGGCCCGGCCTGATCATCCCGTACCTGTCGCTGACCCTGCCGATCTCGATCTGGACGCTCACCGCGTTCTTCCGGCAGATCCCGTGGGAGCTCGAGCAGGCCGCGCAGGTCGACGGCGCGACCACGTGGCAGGCGTTCCGCAAGGCGATCGTGCCGCTCGCGGCGCCGGGCGTGTTCACCACCGCGCTGATCGCGTTCTTCATCGCGTGGAACGACTTCGTGTACGGCATCTCGCTGACCTCGACCGAGGCGGCCCGGCCCGTGCCCGCCGCGCTGGCGTTCTTCTCCGGGGCCTCGCAGTTCGAGGACCCCACCGGCGCGATCTCCGCCGCCGCCGTCGTCGTGACCATCCCCGTCGTCGTCCTGGTGCTGCTGTTCCAGCGCCAGATCGTGTCCGGGCTGACCCAGGGCGCGGTCAAGGGCTGAGGCCCTCGCCGCGGAAGGAGTACCCCATGGCATCCATCACCCTCACCGACATCGTCAAGAAGTACGGCGACGGCTACCCGGCCGTGAACGGCGTGAGCCTCGACATCAAGGACGGCGAGTTCGTCATCCTCGTCGGGCCGTCCGGCTGCGGGAAGTCGACGCTGCTGCGCATGATCGTCGGCCTCGAGGACATCACCTCCGGCGAGCTGAGGATCGGCGACGAGGTCGTCAACGACAAGGCCCCGCGCGACCGGCACCTGGCGATGGTGTTCCAGAACTACGCGCTGTACCCGCACCTCACCGTGTACGAGAACATCGCCTTCCCGCTGCGGCTCCAGAAGGGCAAGTACACCGAGGAGCAGATCAAGGACAACGTCGAGTACGCGGCGGACACCCTGGAGCTGCGCGAGCACCTCGACCGCAAGCCGGCGAACCTGTCCGGCGGCCAGCGGCAGCGCGTCGCGATGGGGCGCGCGATCGTCCGGGACGCGCGCGCGTTCCTGTTCGACGAGCCGCTGTCCAACCTGGACGCCAAGCTGCGCGGCCAGATGCGGACCGAGATCGCCCGCATGCAGCGCCGGCTCGGCACCACCACCGTGTACGTGACGCACGACCAGACCGAGGCCATGACGCTCGGGGACCGAGTGGCGGTGCTCCGCAAGGGCGAGCTGCAGCAGGTCGCGAGCCCGCGCGCGCTGTACGAGCAGCCCGTCAACCTGTTCGTGGCCGGGTTCATCGGCTCCCCGCCGATGAACTTCCTGCCCGGCGAGGTGCACGGCGACTCGCTGCGGCTGCCGTTCGGCGACGTGCCGATCCCGGAGTCGGCGCGCGGCAAGCTCGACGGCCGGGAGCTGGTCATCGTCGGCCTGCGGCCGGAGCACGTCGAGGACGCCCGCGTCCTGGACGAGGACAAGCGCGCCAAGGGCGCCACGTTCTCGGCCGAGGTGGACGTCGTCGAGTGGCTGGGTGCGGAGCTGTACGCCTACATCCCGTTCGAGACGCACGCCGACGTCGCGCAGAAGCTCGAGGAGCTCGACCGCGACCTCGACGGCGAGGGGATGCGCACCCAGATGATCGTCGCGCTCGGCTCCGAGAGCCGGGTCCGCGACGGCAGCAGCGCCGACCTGTGGTTCGACCCGAGGCGGCTGCTGATCTTCGACCCGGAGTCGGGCGAGAACCTCACCTACGACGAGGAGGCGGCCCGCCGCATCGACGGCGAGACCGAGGAGGACCGCCGCGCGGCCCTGGAGCGCGCGCACCGCGACGCCGAGAAGCAGTCGAACGGCGAGGCCGCGGCCGCGGGCCGCCACCGCCAGGCGAGCTGACCCGCACCCCCGCGCTCTGCCCCGTCGAGGTCGAGGGGTTCGGCCGAGGTCGAGGGTTTCCGTGCCCTCTCCGGGGCGGAACCCTCGACCTCGGCGGGGGGCCTACGCCTCGCCGAGCTCCGCGGACGTCGGGGGGTTGGCGCCCGAGCGGGAGACCGTGATCGCGGCGACCTGGGCGCAGCGGACCAGGACGCGCTCGACCGTCGGCCGGTCGATCGCGTGCAGCGCCTCGCGCCGGTCGGCGCCGAGCAGGTCCGCGGACCACAGGCCGTCGACGAGCGCGCCCATGAACGAGTCGCCCGCGCCGACCGTGTCGGCCACCTCGACCCGGGGCGCCTCGACCAGCACCTCGTCGCCGCCCGCGGTGATCGCGAGCGCGCCCTCGCCGCCCAGCGTCACGACGACCAGCGCCGGGCCGCGGCCCAGCCAGTCCCGGGCGATCTCGGCCGGCGCGACCCCCGGGTGCAGCCAGGCCAGGTCCTCGTCGGACACCTTGACGACGTCGGCCAGCGCGACCAGCCGTTCGACGACCGGCAGCGTGTCCTCGGGCGAGCCCATGAGCGCGGGGCGCAGGTTGGGGTCGTAGGTGATCGTGGACCCGTCCCGGCGGTCCGCGAGCAGGCGGGCGACGGCCTCGCCGCCCGGGGCGATCACCGTGGCGATCGAGCCGGTGTGCACGACGGCGGGGGCGTCGTCGCCCTCGTCCCAGCGCGTCGGGAGGTCCCAGGTCAGGTCGAACTCGTAGGTCGCGGCGCCCTCGGCGTCGAGGTGGGCGCGGGCCACGGGGGTGCGCTCGGGGCCGCGGTCGCCGGCGAGGACGTGCACGTCCGAGCCGGCCAGGTGCTCCCGGACCAGGTCGCCGTGCGCGTCGTCGGCGAGCCAGGTCAGCAGGTCGACGCGCCGGCCCAGCCGGCCGAGCCCGATCGCGACGTTCGCGGGGCTGCCGCCGGGGTGCTCCGCGGGCCCGGCGCCGGGGCGGAGCACGACGTCGACGAGGGCCTCCCCGACGACGAGGGCACGGGCGGCGGGCTGCTCGGTCATGGGGCTCCTTCGCGTCCGGCGGCGGTGCCGGGTCGGGGGTGGGGTCGTGCGGGGTGGAGCGGGGTCGGACGGGGTTGCACGGGGCGCGGGTGCGCCCGCCCCGTCAGGAGCCGGCGTCCTCGCCGTCGGCCGCGCGGGCGGCGTCCAGCCGGGCGCGCGCGCCGTCCAGCCACTGCTGGCAGCGGGCCGCCAGGGCCTCGCCGCGCTCCCAGAGCGCGAGCGACTCCTCGAGCGTCGCGCCACCGGCCTCCAGCCGGGAGACGACGGCGACGAGCTCGTCGCGCGCCTGCTCGTAGGACAGGTCGGCGACGCCGGGGGCGCCGGGGGAGTCGGAGGCGGGGGAGGTGTCGCTCACGGGCACCATCTAACCAACGACCGCCGACCCTCGCGCCCACACGGGGGTCGCTCAGCCCTCCCGCGCGGCGAACTCCTGGGTGCCGAGCACGGCCAGCAGCCGCAGCTGCCCCTCGGCCTCGCTGCGCGGCGCGGCCGTCAGCACCAGCAGCGTCTGGGAGCCGTCCTCGGTGAACAGCGCCTGGCAGTCGACCTCGATCGGCCCGACCCGCGGGTGCACCAAGGTCTTGTGGTCCTCGAACCGGCGGGACACCTCGTGCGCCTCCCAGATCGCGACGAACTCGGCGCTCCGCGCGGACAGCGCGCGCACCAGCTCGGCGGCCCGGGAGCGCGGCCCCTCCGCACCGAGCGTCGCGCGCAGCGAGGCGACCTGCGCCCGGCTCTGCCGGTCCCGGTCCTCCTCGGGGTACATCAGGCGCTCCGTCTCCGGGTGCGCGAACCAGCGGTAGATCGCGCTGCGCTCCCAGCCGGTCAGCTGCTCGACGGGGCCGAACAGCGCGCGCGCCAGGTCGTTCTGCACCAGCGTCCGGCCGAGCCCGTCGAGGATCAGCGCCGGGCTGTCGGTGATCCGGTCGAGCACCCGGAGCAGCCCGGGGGCGACGTAGTCCTCGCGCGCCGCGCGGTCCGGGGCGCTGTGCCCGGCGACCCGGTACAGGTAGTCGCGCTCGTCGGGCGTCAGGCGCAGGGCCCGGGCGAGTGAGCCGAGCATCTGGGTGCTGGGCTGCGGACCGCGGCGCTGCTCGAGCCGGGTGTAGTAGTCCGTCGACATGACGGCGAGCTGCGCGACCTCCTCGCGGCGCAGGCCCGGCGCCCGGCGCCGCGCGCCCGGGGGCAGCCCGACGTCGTCCGGGCGCAGCGCCTCCCGGTGCCGGAGCAGGAAGTCGGCCAGCGCGTCGCGATCCACCCGAGCAGTATCGGCGGGGCGCCGGTGCGCAGCCAGGGATCGGCGGTCCCCCGACAACCGCTCTCTGGCGGGGCCGCGCGGGGCGCCGAAGACTCGGGGCATGCGAATCACCGGTAACACCGTCTTCATCCCCGGCGCGACGAGCGGCATCGGCCTGGCCCTCGCCGTCGCCCTGCACGAGCGGGGGAACGAGGTGATCGTGGGCGGGCGGCGCACCGAGCTGCTCGACCGCGTCACCGCCGAGCACCCCGGCATCCACGCCCACCGGATCGACACCGCCGACGCCGAGGACGTGGCCGAGGTCGCGAAGCGCGTCATCGCGGAGCACCCCGAGGTCAACGTGCTGGTCCCGATGGCCGGCATCATGCGCGCCGAGGACTGGACCGACCCGGCCGGGTTCCTCGCCACCGCCGAGCAGACCGTCACCACCAACGTGCTCGGGCCGATCCGGCTGATCGCCGCGTTCGTCGAGCACCTGCAGACCCGCCCGGACGCCACGATCCTCACCGTGTCCTCCGGGCTGGCGTTCGCCCCGCTGCAGGTCACGCCGACGTACAACGCCAGCAAGGCGTTCATCCACATGCTCAGCGAGTCGATCCGGCTGCAGCTGGCCGGCACGAGCGTCCGCGTCGTCGAGCTCGAGCCGCCGTCGGTGCAGACCGACCTCATGCCGGGGCACCGGGAGAACGCGGACGCGATGCCGCTCGACGACTTCGTCGCCGAGGTGATGGCCCTGCTCGAGGCGCAGCCCGACGCCACGGAGATCCAGGTCGAGCGCGTGAAGTTCCTCCGGTACGGCGAGGCCCGCGGGGACTACCCGCAGGTGGTCGCGGCGCTCAACGCGCGGGACCCGCACGGGAAGTAGCCGGGCGACCGTCGGTCCGCACGCAGTCCGGCGCCGCGCCGGTCCCGTCGGCGCGCGGGGTGGCGGACAGCGGGAGCGGTCAGGCGTCCCCGTCGTCCGCCGCCGCGGGCCGCTTCCGCCCGGGCGCGACCGCCAGCACCGTCGCCATGAGCTCCCCGCGGGACACCCGGATCCGCAGCGAGTCCTTCGCGGCGACCTCGGTCGCCTCCCGCACGACGCGCCCGTCGGACGTCTGCACCACGGCGTACCCGCGGTCGAGCGTCGCCGCGGGGGACAGCGCGCGGACCTGCGCGGCGAGCGCCCGGGTCGACGTCACCGCGCCGGCGAGCGCGTGGTCGAGGCTCCGCCGGGCGTGGTCGCGGGCGCGCAGCACCTCGGCCTCGCGGGTGTCGACCATCGTGTGCGGCCGGGCGAGCACCGGGCGGCTGCGGACCTGCTCCAGGCCGGCGGCCTCGCGGGCGACGCGGTGCTCGACCGCCGACCGGATCCGGGCGCGGGCCTGCGTGACGCGGGCCCGCTCCTCGCCGACGTCCGGCACGATCCGCTTCGCGGCGTCGGTCGGGGTGGACGCGCGGTAGTCGGCGACCAGGTCCAGCAGCGGGGTGTCGGTCTCGTGGCCGATCGCGGATACCAGCGGGGTCCGGCAGGCCGCGGCGGCGCGCACCATCGCCTCGTTGCTGAACGGCAGCAGGTCCTCGACCGAGCCGCCGCCGCGCGCGACGACGATCACCTCGACCCGGGGGTCCGCGTCCAGCTCGGCGATCGCCCGGCTGACCTGCGGCACCGCGCCGACGCCCTGCACCGCGACCTCGCGGATGACGAACTCGACCTGGGGCCAGCGCGCGCGGGCGTTCACCACCACGTCGTGCTCCGCCTTCGACTCCCGCCCGCACACCAGGCCGACGACCCGCGGCAGGAACGGCAGCGGCACCCGGCGCTCGGGGTCGAACAGGCCCTCCGCGGCGAGCACCCGCTTGAGGTGCTCGATCCGGGCGAGCAGCTCGCCCACCCCGACCGCGCGCACCTCGTCCGCGTTGAGCTGCAGCGTGCCGCGCTTGGTCCAGAACGTCGGGCGCGCGTGCACCACGACGTGCGCGCCCTCGGCGAGCGGGGTCGCGGCGCCGGACAGCACGCCCGCGGGCATCGACACGGGCAGCGACATGTCGGTGTCCGTGTCGCGCAGCGTGAGGAACGCGATGTTCGCGCCCGGGCGCCGGTTGAGCTGGACGACCTGGCCCTCGACCCACAGCGGCGACATCTTCGCGACGTAGTCGGCGATCTTCACCGAGAGCAGCCGCACGGGCCAGGGGCGCTCGGCGGTCGTCTCGTTCGCGCGGGCGGGCAGCTCGGCGGGCGCGCCGGGTGCCGGGGCGCCGGGGGCGTCCGCGCGGGGCGTCGTGGGGGAGGACTGCTGCTGCACGGCCCCACCCTGCCACGCGCTCCCGACACCGGCCGACCCGCCCGCGCCGCGCGGGCGACCTACGATGGGCGCGTGACCCTCGGCACCGAGCGCGGCCCCGCGACCGCGGGCCGTCGCGTGCTCCTGGCCGCCCCCCGCGGCTACTGCGCCGGCGTGGACCGCGCGGTCGTCGCCGTCGAGCAGGCCCTCGAGCACTACGGCGCCCCGGTGTACGTCCGCAAGGAGATCGTGCACAACCTGCACGTCGTGGACACGCTCGCGGCCCGCGGCGCGGTGTTCGTCGACGAGACCGACGAGGTGCCCGAGGGCGCCCGCGTGGTGTTCTCGGCGCACGGGGTGTCGCCGGCGGTGCGCGCGGCCGCGGAGGCCCGCTCGCTCCGGACGATCGACGCGACCTGCCCGCTGGTCACCAAGGTGCACAAGGAGGCGGTGCGGTTCGCCGCGGCGGACCTCGACATCCTGCTGATCGGGCACGCCGGGCACGAGGAGGTGGAGGGCACCCAGGGCGAGGCGCCCGCGCACGTCCAGGTGGTCGACTCCCCGGACGCCGTGGCCGACGTGGTGGTTCGCGACGAGAGCCGGGTGGTGTGGATCTCGCAGACCACGCTGTCGGTGGACGAGACCATGGAGACCGTCCGGCGGCTGCGCGAGCGGTTCCCGCTGCTGCAGGACCCGCCGAGCGACGACATCTGCTACGCCACCCAGAACCGGCAGGTCGCGGTCAAGAAGCTCGCGCCGGAGTGCGACGTGGTCATCACCGTCGGCTCGGCGAACTCGTCGAACTCGGTGCGGCTGGTCGAGGTCGCGCTCGAGTACGGCGCCCGCGCGTCGTACCGGGTGGACACCGCGGACCAGGTGGACCCCGCGTGGCTCGAGGGCGCCCGGACCGTCGGCCTGACCTCCGGGGCCTCGGTGCCGGAGATCCTCGTCCGGGACGTGCTGGACCTGCTGGCGGCGCACGGTTTCGGCGACGTCGAGGAGGTGCGGACCGCGACCGAGGACCTCATGTTCTCGCTGCCGCGCGAGCTGCGTGCGGACCTGCGCGCGGCCGGCGGGGACGACCCGCGCCCGCGCCGCGGCGACCGCCCCGACCTGGCCGTCCGCCCCGTCTGACCCGGGCCCGCCGGTCCGGCCGTCAGGCCCGCGATCCGGCCGAGGCCCCCGCCCGGGCCTCAGACCGCGCCCGGGCCCGCCTCCGGCGGCCGCACGTCGCCGAGCACCGCGTCGTCGAGCGCCCCGAGCGCGTCGGCCGCCCGCCGCCCCGTCCCGGGCGCCGTGGGCGCGTCGGACCCCAGCCCCACGACCTGCTGCGTCTCCCAGGCCACCAGCTCCGGCGCGGTCACGACGGACAGCCGCCGCTCCACCGAGGGCGGCGTCTCCAGGCCGGCGTCCACCACGCGCAGGTCGGCGAACTTCCGCGCGCTCACCAGCACCCGGGACTCCAGCGACGCGACCGACTGGTTGTAGGCCGTCGCCGCCGAGTCGATCGCCCGGCCGACCTTGGACAGGTGGCCGCCGAGCGTCGCGATCCGGCCGTGCAGCTCCTTGCCGAGGTCCAGCACCGCCTGCGCGTTGCTCGCCAGCGCGTCCTGCCGCCAGGCGTAGGCCACCGTGCGCAGCAGCGCGAGCAGCGTCATCGGCGTCGCGATCACGACGTCCTTCTCGAACGCGCGCTCCACGATCGCAGGATCGACGTCGATCGCCGCGTGCAGGAACGCCTCCGCGGGCACGAACATCACGACGAACTCCGGTGCCGGGCTGAACTGGTCCCAGTACCGCTTGGCCGCGAGCTGGTCGACGTGCGCGCGCAGGTGCCGGGCGTGCGCGGCGAGCCGGCGCTCGCGCTCGGCCGGGTCGGCCGCCTCGACGGCCTCCAGGAACCCGAGGAACGGCACCTTCGCGTCGACCACCACGCGCTTGCCGCCCGCGAGGTGCACGACCATGTCCGGCCGCAGCAGGCCGTCGTCGGTGCGGACCTGGTCCTGCTCGGCGAAGTCGACGTGCGGCAGCATCCCGGCGGCCTCGACCACCCGGCGCAGCTGCACCTCGCCCCACCGCCCGCGCACCTGGGACGCGCGCAGCGACGTGACGAGCTGGGCGGTCTGCTCCCGGAGCCGGCCGGCCTCCTCGCGCATCTGCCGGACCTGCTCGCCCAGGGCGGCGTCGTGCTGCGCGCGGGTCTGCTCCGCGGTGCGCAGCTCGGCCCGCACGGCGTCCAGGGTCCGCGCCAGCGGGTCGACCATCGACCGCACCGCCTGCTCGCGCTGCGCCAGGTCGCCGGACTGCTCCTGGTGCCGCGCCGCGAGGCTCTGGTGCGCGAGCGCGAGGAACTGCTCGCTGCTCTGCGCGAGCGCGTCGGCGGCCAGGGCGCGGAACCGCTCGGCCTGCCGGTCGGCGTCGACGGTCCCGCCGCCGAGCTCGGCGGCCGTGCGCCAGCGCGCGGCCTCCACCTCGGCACGGCGCAGCCGCGCGCCGGAGCGGCCGGCGGCCAGGAGCCAGCCGAGGGCGACCCCCGCGAGGAGGGCCCCGGCGAGGGCGAGCACGAGTCCGGTGTCCATGACCTGCAGATTGCCAGGCGCCACCGACACGCCCGCCCCTATGCTGGGTCGATGGAGCCGATGTCCGCTTTGTCCATCCAGGGGCTGTGGAAGAGGTTCGGCACGAAGATCGCCGTGGCGGGCGTCGATCTCGAGGTCCCGGCCGGGTCGTTCTACGGCCTCGTGGGCCCGAACGGCGCCGGCAAGACCACCACGCTGTCGATGGCGACCGGCCTGCTCCGCCCGGACTTCGGCCGCGTGCTCGTGCGCGGGCAGGACCTCTGGGCGGACCCGCCGGCGGTCAAGGCCGGGCTCGGCGTGCTGCCCGACGGCGTGCGGCTGTTCGACCGGCTGACCGGCGCACAGCTCGTGACCTACGCGGGCCTGCTGCGCGGCCTGGACCGGGACACCGTCCGCGACCGCACCGCGGACCTGCTGCGCACGTTCGACCTCACCGCGGACGCGGACACCCTGGTCGTCGACTACTCGGCCGGCATGACCAAGAAGATCGGCCTGGCCTGCGCGCTCGTGCACGCCCCGCGGGTCCTGGTCCTCGACGAGCCGTTCGAGGCGGTCGACCCGGTGTCCGCCGCCAACATCCGGGACATCCTCGCGGCCTACGCCGCGGGCGGCGGCACCGTCGTCGTCTCGTCGCACGTGATGGACCTGGTGCAGCGCATGTGCGACCACGTCGCCGTCATCGCCGGGGGCCACGTGCTCGCGCAGGGCACCGTCGACGAGGTCCGCGGGGACGCGTCGCTGGAGGACCGGTTCGTCGAGCTGGTCGGCGGCCGCCGCACGGAGGGGGCGCTCGCGTGGTTGCGCACCTCGTCCGACTGAAGCTGACGCTGCTGCGCAACGGCCTGCGGCGCAGCGTGTGGAAGGTCGTCGCGCTCCTGCTGTCGGTCCTCTACGCGCTGTTCCTGCTCGGGCTCGCGGTGGTGGGCCTGGTGGCGCTCGGTGCGCACGACGACGCCGAGCTCACCCGCACGGTCGTCGTGCTCGGCGGCGCGCTGCTCGTCGCCGGGTGGTGGCTGCTGCCGCTGGTCGCGTTCGGCGTGGACAGCACCCTGGACCCCGAGCGGTTCCAGCTGTTCGCGATCCGCCGGCGGCACCTGCTGACGGGCCTGACGCTCGCCGGCCTGGTCGGCGTCCCCGGCGCCGCGACCCTGGTGCTCGGCGGCGCGTCCGCGCTGGCCTGGTGGCGGGACCCGGGCGCAGTGGTCGCGGGTGTCGTCGGCGGAGCGCTCGGCGTGGCCGTCTGCGTGGTCGGCTCCCGCGCGATCACCACGATGCTCGCCCCGCTCGTCGGCGGCCGGCGGTTCCGCGAGGTGGCGGCGGTGCTGGCGATCGTCCCGCTCATGCTGATCGGCCCGATCCTGCTCGGCGCGACGGCCGGGCTGTCCGCGGTCGCGGACGCGCTGCCCACGGTCGGCGTCGTCGTCGGCTGGACCCCGCTCGGGGCGCCCTGGGCGCTCGCCGCCGACGTGCAGGCGGGCGCCTGGCTCGCGGCGCTGGGCAAGGTCGTCGTCGCGGGTGCGACCCTCGCCGTGCTCGTCGGCGTCTGGGACCGCGCGCTGTCGGCTGCCCTGGTGCGGTCGCCCGGTGGCGCGGGCCACGTCGCGCGCAGCGAGGGCCTCGGGTTCTTCGCCCGGTTCCCCGCGACCCCGACCGGCGCGGTCGCCGCCCGGAGCCTCACGTACTGGCTGCGCGACCCGCGGTACGCGGCCGCCGTCGCCGTGGTGCCGGTCATGGTCCTGCTGCTGTGGTTCATGGGGCGGGGCGGCGGGATCGTGCTCGGCGCGGGCGTGGTCGTGGCGTTCGTCATGGGCTGGTCGCTGTCCGCGGACATCTCCTACGACGACACCGCGTTCTGGACGCACGTCGCCGCACCCGTGGACGGCCGGGTGGACCGGGGCGGCCGCGCGATCGCGGGCATGGTCGTCGGCGGCGTGGTGGTGCTGGCGACCGACGTGCTCGTGCTCGGCGTGTCCGGGCGGTGGGACGCCACGGCCCCGGTGCTCGGCATGTCGCTGGGCGTGCTGGCCGTCGCCGTCGGGGCGTCGTCGATCTACTCGGCCCGGGTCGTCTACCCGGTGCCGAAGCCCGGCGACAACCCGTTCTCGACGCCGCAGGGCTCCTCGCTGGCGGTCATGCTCACCCAGTCGCTGGGGATGCTGCTGCTGCTCGCCGTGTGCCTGCCGACCGTCGGGCTCGGCATCGCCGCGGTCGTCACGGGCCACGCGCTGCTCCAGGTGCTGACCCTGGTCGTCGGCCTCGGCTCGGGCGCGGCGGCGCTGGTCGTGGGCGTGCGGGTCGGCGGCGGCCTGTACGACCGGCGGGCCCCGGAGCTGCTGCAGACCATCCGCTCGTTCGCCTGAGGACCCGCCCGGGGCGCCCGCCCCCTAGGATGGTCGCCCGTGGCACTCACCATCGGCATCGTCGGCCTGCCCAACGTCGGCAAGAGCACCCTGTTCAACGCGCTCACCCGCGCGCAGGTCCTCGCGGCGAACTACCCGTTCGCCACGATCGAGCCCAACGTCGGCGTCGTGCCGCTGCCCGACCCGCGGCTGGAGAAGCTCGCGGAGATCTTCGGCAGCGAGAAGATCCTCCCGGCCACGGTGTCGTTCGTCGACATCGCCGGCATCGTCAAGGGCGCGAGCGAGGGCGAGGGGCTCGGCAACAAGTTCCTCGCCAACATCCGCGAGGCCGAGGCCATCTGCCAGGTGACCCGCGCGTTCGCCGACCCCGACGTCGTGCACGTCGACGGCCGCGTGTCGCCCAAGGACGACATCGAGACGATCAACACCGAGCTGGTCCTCGCCGACCTGCAGACGCTCGAGAAGGTCGTCCCGCGTCTGGAGAAGGAGGTCCGCATCAAGAAGGCGGACCCCGCCGAGCTCGCCGCCGCGCAGGCCGCCCAGGCCGTGCTGGAGTCCGGGCAGACGCTGTTCCAGGGCGCGAAGGCCGCCGGGCTCGACCTGGCCGACCTCGCCTCGCTGCAGCTCATGACGGCCAAGCCGTTCATCTACGTGTTCAACACGGACGACGCCGGCCTGGCCGACACCGCGATGCAGGACGAGCTCCGTGCCTTCGTCGCGCCCGCCGACGCGATCTTCCTCGACGCGAAGTTCGAGTCCGACCTGGTCGAGCTCGAGCCGGACGAGGCCAAGGAGATGCTGGCGGACAACGGCCAGGACGAGGCCGGCCTCGACCAGCTCGCCCGCGTCGGGTTCCACACCCTCGGCCTGCAGACCTACCTCACGGCCGGCCCGAAGGAGTCGAGGGCCTGGACGATCCACCAGGGGTGGACCGCGCCGCAGGCCGCCGGGGTCATCCACACGGACTTCCAGAAGGGCTTCATCAAGGCCGAGGTCATCTCGTTCGACGACCTGGTCGAGGCCGGTTCGGTCGCCGCCGCCCGGTCCGCGGGCAAGGCGCGCATCGAGGGCAAGGACTACGTGATGGCCGACGGCGACGTGGTGGAGTTCCGGTTTAACGTCTAGCGTTATTGACGCGTCGCGTCATAGGCTGCCGTAGGTGATCCGGTCGTTCGCGAGCAAGGACACCGAGCGCCTGTGGCGACGCCAGCGAGTTCCGTCGCTGGACCCGCGGATCGAGCGAGCAGCACTGCGCAAGCTCCGGCAGATCGGTGCTGCGGAGTCGGTCGAGGATCTGAGGGTGCCGCCGGGGAACCGGCTGGAGCGGCTGCGGGGCGACCGGGCGGGTCAGTACAGCATCAGGATCAACGACCAGTGGCGGATCTGCTTCACGTGGACCGACGCTGGCCCCGAGGAGGTCGAGATCGTTGACTACCACTGAGGTGAACGACAAGATCGCTCCGATCCACCCGGGAGAGGTGCTCCAGGAGGACTTCCTCGACGGGTTCGGGATCACGCAGCACAAGCTGGCCGTGTCGATCGGTGTCCCCCCGCGTCGGATCAACGAGATCGTGCACGGCAAGCGGAGCGTCTCGGCAGACACGGCTCTCCGGCTGGCGAAGTTCTTCGGGACGTCGGCGCAGTTCTGGCTCAACCTTCAGGCTCGGTACGACCTGGACCTCGCCGAGGACCGGGTCGCGGACCAGATCGCCGTGATCGCGCCGATCCAGGTGGCATGACGTCGAGCGAGCGAACGGCGGAGGACCTGCTCGCCGCGCTGCGCTGCGACCCCGAGATCCCCGCGCCGGACCTGGTCGCGGTCGACGCCGCCGACCGGCTGGTCCTCGACGAGGCCGCGCCCCTGCTCGAACGCGCCGAGCCGGGCACCGTCGTGGTGATCGGTGACCGGTACGGCGCGGTGACGCTCGGCGCGGTCGACCGGTTCGGCCTGACCGGCGTCCGCGCGCACACCGACCGGCTCACCGGCGAGCTCGCGCTGGCGGAGAACGCGGCTCGGGTGGGCGGTGCCGACGCGTTCCGGTCGCTCGCGGACCTCGGCCCGGAGCTGGTGTCCGGCGCCCGGGTGGTGCTGCTCCTGCTGCCGCGGTCGCTCGACGCGCTGGACGAGATCGCCGCCCTGGTCGCGCGGCACGCGGACCCGTCGGTGGCCGTGGTCGCCGGTGGCCGCGAGAAGCACATGTCCCGAGCCATGAACGACGTCCTCGCGCGGCACTTCGCGGAGGTGCGCGCCAGCCGCGGGCGGCAGAAGGCCCGCGTCCTGCACGCCGCCGGACCCCGCGCGGTCGACGGGGGAGACCCCGCCTGGCCCGCCACCGCGCGCCACGACGACCTCGGCCTGACCGTCCGCGCGCACGGCGCCGCGTTCGCCGGCGCCCGCGTGGACATCGGCACCCGGTTCCTCGTCGAACACCTGGCGGACGCCGTGCCGGACGCCCGCGCCGCGGTGGACCTGGGCTGCGGCACCGGGGTGCTGGCGTCCGCGCTGGCCGCCGCGCGCCCGGCCGTCGAGGTGGTCGCGACCGACGAGTCCGCGGCCGCGGCCGCGTCGGCCCGGGCGACCGTCGAGGCGAACGGGCTGACGGACCGCGTGCGCGTGCAGCGCGCCCGGGGCACGGCCGGGATCCCCGACGCGAGCGCCGACCTCGTCCTGCTCAACCCGCCGTTCCACGTCGGTGCGGCCGTGCACGACGGAGTCGCCCGCGGGCTGTTCGCCGAGGCGGCGCGGGTGCTCCGCCCGGGCGGCGAGCTGTGGTGCGTGTGGAACTCCGGGCTCGGCTACCGGCCCGCGCTGCAGGCGGCGGTCGGCCCGACCCGGCAGGTGGCGCGGAACCCGAAGTTCACGATCACCGCGTCCCGCCGCGCCTGACCGGGTGCGTCACAGCAGCGTCGTCAGCACCCCGCCGTCGGCCCGCACCGCGGCGCCGTTCGTCGCCGACGACAGCGGGCTCGCCAGGTAGACCGCCAGGCGCGCGATCTCCTCGGGCTCGAGGAATCGCTGCAGCAGCGACGTCGTCCGGGCGGCGGCGAGCGCGTCCTTGAGGTCGGCGGCGGGGACCCCCTGGGCCTGCGCGATCTGCTCGACCGTGCGTGCGACCCCGTCGGAGTAGGTCGGCCCGCCGAGGATCGTGTTGACCGTGACCCCGGTGCCGCGAGTGGTCTTGGCGAGGCCGTTGGCCAGCGCCAGCGCCCCGGCCTTCGTCACGCCGTAGGGCACCATGTCGGCCGGGACGTCCACCCCCGACTCGCTGCTGACGAACAGCACCCGGCCCCGGCCGCGGGCGAGCATCGGCGGGAGCAGCCGGCGGGTGAGGCGCACGCCGCTCATCAGGTTGACGTCGAGGTAGCGCTGCCAGTCGGCGTCGGTGGCCCGGTCGAACGGCGCGACGTCGAACACGCCCGCGTTGTTCACGAGCACGTCGACGTCGCCGAGCCGGTCGAGCAGCCGCTCCACCTGGTCGGCGTCCGCGAGGTCGGCGGCGATCCCGGACACCGCGGCTCCCGGGACGGCAGTGCTCAGCCGGGCGACCGCGTCGTGCACCCGACCCTCCTCCCGCCCGTTGACGACGACCTCGGCCCCCTCGCGCAGCAGCGCCTCGGCGATCGCGTGGCCGATGCCCTGCGTCGACCCGCTGACGAACGCCCGGGTCCCGGTCAGCTGCAGATCCATGGTGGTCCTCCCCGTGCCGCCGCGCGGTGCGGCGATCACTTGCTCAGGCAAGTCACCGTAGGCGGCGGTGACTTTCTTGAGCAAGTCAGGTCGCGCTAGACTGCCCCGTATGACGGACGCCGCGCAGCCTCCCGCCGAGCTCGAGGGTGACGACCTCACGACCTGGTCGTCGCTGGCCACCGTCCTCGAGTGGCTCCCGCCCGCGCTCGACGCGCAGCTCCAGCGGGACGCCGGGATCACGCACTTCGAGTACGGGGTGCTCTACGCGCTGAGCCGGGCGGACGGCGGGACGCTGCGGATGAGCGTGCTCGCGGACTACGCGAACAGCACCCTGTCCCGGCTGTCCCGGGCGGCGGCCCGGCTGGAGGGGCGCGGGTGGCTGCGCCGGGAGCCGGATCCCGCGGACGGGCGCTACACGCTCGCGGTGCTGACGGACGCCGGGCGGGCGGCGGTCGCGACGGCGACGCCCGGGCACGTCGCGACGGTCCACCGGCTGGTGCTCGACCGGCTGACGGCGGCGCAGGCGCGGCAGCTGCGGGAGATCAGCCGGCGGATCGCGCGGGCGGTGCGCGAGGAGGGCGGCTGGCGGCCGCCCGCCCCGGGGGAGCGGTGACCGGCTCGCGGAGCTGTTCCGGTGGCCTCACCCCTCCCCGGCCGCCCGCCGCACGAGCTCCCGGATCGCCGCCTCCTCGGCGTCCCCGACCCGGGTCAGCGCGTACGCGGTCGGCCACATCCCGCCGTCGTCGAGCCGCGCGTCGTCGTTGAACCCGAGCGTCGCGTACCGGGCCTTGAACTTCGACGCGGGCTGGAAGAACAGCACGGCCTTGGTCGCGCCGTAGGCCGGCATGCCGTACCAGGTGCGCGGCGTGAGCCCGGGGGCGACCTCCCGGACGATCGCGTGGATCCGCTCGGCCATCGCCCGGTCGTCGTCGGGGAGCTCGGCGATCTTCGCGAGCAGCTCGGCCTCCGGGTCGCCGCCGGCCTTGCCGCGCTTGCGGGCGGTGCGGACCTCGGCGGCGCGCTCCTGCATCGCGGCGCGCTCCTCGGCGGTGAAGTTCGCGGTGGACTCGCGGGTCTCGGCCATGCTCGGTGCCTCCTGCTCGGCGGGGGTGCGGTGCGTGAGCCCACCGTAGGAGCAGGGGTCGGCGCGGTGCTTCTCCGATCCTGACGGGTCCCCGCGGGGGCTCAGTCGGACTCGACGAGGTCCAGGTCGTCGACGATCGCCTGCACGTCCTCCAGGTGCTCCGGGCAGTAGATCCCCACGATCAGCAGCTCGGCCTGCACGGCCCGGCTCTCCGCGATCGTCGGCCGGTAGCCCGGACCGGTCGCGCCGTTGGAGAGGCCGGCGAAGATCGCGGCCTGGCCGAGCGCGGACGCCGGGTCGCTGCACGCGACCCCGCCGTCGGTGCCGAGGACGGCCGCGACGCGGTCGGCGGACGGCAGGTGCTCGGCACCCGCGGCGGCCATGGCGTCGACCAGGTCCTGGGCCTTGTCCTGCGCCTCGGCCTCCTGCCGGGCGGAGCGGAACGACAGCAGGGCGATGAGCACCAGCACCGCGAGGACCGCGATGCTCACCCCGTACACCCAGCCGCGCTCGCGGCGGGTCGAGGTCTCGACGGGTACGGTCATGACGCGCTCACCTCCGGCTGCTGCGCCTCCGCGAGCCGCCACGAGGGCTTGCGGAGCCGGTAGAACAGGAACGGCACGAGCAGGCCGAGCCCGAGGGCGCCGCCGCCGACGACCAGGACGTAGACCCACGGGCTGCCGGTGCCGAGCTGCGACGGCGGGACGAAGCCGACGAGCAGCGCCGCCGCCGAGGCGACGAACCCGACGCCGCACAGCGTGCGGATGATCGGGGCCTTGTACCCCCGCGGGTGGTCCGCGTGCAGCCGCCGCAGCCGCACCGCGGCCACGAACATGAGCAGGTACATGATCAGGTAGACCTGCGTGGTGATCACCGAGAACACCCAGTACGCGCTCGACACCGAGGGGATCAGCGCGTAGCCGAGGGCGATGACGGTGGTGACGGCGCCCTGCGTGACCAGGATGTTCTGCTGCACGCCGTTCTTGTTCAGCCGCTGCAGGAACGGCGGGAGGTAGCCCTCCTGCCGGGAGATCAGCAGCAGGCCCTTCGACGGCCCGGCGAGCCAGGTGAGCATCCCGCCGACGGACGCGGCGACGAGCATGATGCCGATGATCGGCGTGAGCCACTGCCAGCCGAACTGCGCGAACACCGCGTCGAACGCCTGCATGATCCCGGCGGTGAGGGACAGCTCCTCCGCGGGGACGAACCAGGAGATGGCCAGCGCGGGCAGGATGAAGATGAGCAGCACCATCCCCATCGCGAGGAACATCGATCGCGGGAACTCGCGAGCTGGGTTCCGCAGCGAGGACACGTGCACCGCGTTCATCTCCATGCCCGAGTAGGACAGGAAGTTGTTCACGATCAGCACGAGGCTCGACAGCCCGGCCCAGGCGGGCAGCAGGTGCTCGGCGTCCATCGGAGCGGCCGACGGGTTGCCCTGCCCGAGGAACACGACGCCGAGGGTCACGAGCAGCACCCCGGGGATCAGCGTGCCGATGATGAGGCCGCCGGAGGCGAGCCCGGCGATCGCCTTCGTCCCGCGGGACGACACCCACACGCCGCTCCAGTAGACGACCACGATGACCGCGGCGGTCCACACGCCGCTCGTCGCGAGGTCGGGGTTGATGACGTACGCCAGCGTGCTCGCGACGAACCCGAGGAGCGTCGGGTAGTAGAAGATCGTCATCGCGAACTGGCACCAGACGGCGAGGAAGCCGGCGGGCTTTGAGATCCCCTCGGAGACCCAGTTGTAGACGCCGCCCTTCCACCCGGACGCGAGCTCGGCGGACACCAGCGAGGTCGGCAGCAGGAACACGATGGCCGGCACGACGTAGAGGAACACGGCCGCGAGCCCGTAGATCGCCATCGTCGGCGCCGCGCGCAAGCTGGCCACCGAGCTGGTGGTCATCATCGCGAGCGCGACCCAGGAGATCCACTGGGCCGCCGGCACCGGGGTGCGGGCCGGCACCGCGTCGGCGGGTGGCGGCTCGGGGGCGTCGCCCGCGCGCCCGTCGCCGGCCGGGGTGCCGTTCGTGCGCGGTGCGCCGTCGACGGCGACGCCGGCGTCCGGGGCCGTCGCCGCCCGGTGCCGCGGCGCGGGCTCGCCGGTCGTGGGTGCGGTCTCCGCGGACATGGTGCCCCCCTCTCCGCGCCGTCTCCGGCGACGGATCTCACGCTAGGGAGGCGCCGGAGCGGCCGTCCTCACCCGGCCGGGGTTACCTCCGCGGACGCGTCACCGCACGCCGTAGACCTGCGCGCGGTGCGCCGCGAACCGCCGCCGCCCGACCGTGCGCCACAGCAGCCGGGCGGGCGCGGGCAGGTTGGTGCGCAGCCAGCCGGCCCGCTCGGGCTCCGGCACGGCGTCGAGGATCCAGCCGAGCTGGAGGAGCATCCGGCTGCGCGGGACCGAGGCCATGCCGTGCTCGTGCAGGTGGTCCCACTCCCGCTGGCTGAGCACGCTCGACGCCGTCGGGAGGATGCGGTCCTCCTCCTGGCCGAGGTGCAGCACGAGCAGCGCCTGCAGCTCCTCCAGCACGCGGGCCACCTCGTCGCGCGCGCCGGCGGCCGCCCCCGCCTCCCAGGCGGGCAGCGCGGCGTCCAGGTCGCGCAGCAGCCCGGCGACGTCCGCGTGCTGCGCGCGCATCAGGCCGACGTGCAGCGCGCAGGCGGGGGAGCGCTGCTCGAGGCGGTCCCACAGCAGGAGGTCCTCGCCCTCGTGGTGGTGGTGCAGCCCCGTCGCCACCTCGCGGACGTGCGCGGCGACGACGCGCATCCGGGCGACGTCGCCGTCCGGGACGCCGCGGACGAGGCCGGGCGCGTCGCCGAACGCCCGGCGGAACAGCGCGTGGATGTGCAGCAGGTCGGAGGTGTCGCACCCGGGACGGTCGGTGGTCGCGGTCATCGTCGGCTCGCTCTCGCTCGGTGGCTGGTCCGGGGAGGTGGCGCCCGGCGCCGGTGACGCCGCCCCTGCGGGCGTCACCGGCTATCGCCGAACGATGGTGACGACTATCCTCAGGGCCATGTCCGCCGTCAAGGGGTCCGACCCGCTCGACGCCTGGGTCGTGCGCGGGACCGCGCCCGGCGTCGCGCCCGCCGCGACGGAGGGGCTGCGCGCGCTGCTCAACACCGACGACCGGTTCCACGGCGTCGACCGGCTCCGCGGGACCGGGCCTCGGGCGTTGGTCGAGGCCCGCGACGTCCTGCGCGGCTACCTCGGCGGGGGCGACGCGACGGCGCTGGGCGCGCTCGCGGCGCGGTACCCGCTCGTGGTGGCGCCCGGCGACCCGGCGTCCGGCGGCGGGCTCGCCCTCGCGCCTGCGCCCGGCGCGGACCCGGACGCGGAGCTGGTCGGGGGGGTGCTCGCCGCGCTGCACCGGTCGGTCGCGACGGGGGAGTGGGCCCGGCTCAAGGCCTGCGCGAACCCGGACTGCCAGTGGGTCTACCACGACGCGTCCCGCAACCGGTCGGGCCGCTGGTGCTCGATGGACGAGTGCGGTGACGTGATGAAGGCGCGCGCCTACCGCCGCCGCGCGCGGGGCTGACCCGGCGCCCGGCACCCGCGCTGCGACCCCGCTGCGACCCGGTCGCCGTACGCTCACGGCGCCGGTCGGTCGACCGTCGGCCGACCCGCGCTGGAGGCGACGATGCTGTCCGACCACCCCGCGATGCCCTGCCTCGCCGTGCGGGACCTGGGCCGTGCGCGCCAGTTCTACGAGCAGACCCTGGGCTTCCGGAAGCTGGAGCTGCCGGGGTTCAGCGACGCCGACGAGATGACCGGCGTCGTCTACGGCACGAAGTCCGGCGGGATGCTCGTCTACCCGTCGTCCTACGCCGGCACCAACCAGGCGACGGCCGTCACGTTCCAGGTCGCCGACGAGGCCTTCGAGCAGGAGGTCGCGGCGCTGCGTTCCGGCGGGATCGAGTTCCAGACGTTCGAGCTGCCGTCCGGCTCCTGGTCCGACGGCGTGCTGACCGACGGGCCGATGCGGTCCGTGTGGTTCGCCGACCCGGACGGGAACATCCTCAACGTCGAGGCGGTGCGCGTCGCCGCCGCGGTCTGAGGTCCCGCGGCCGCCGGGCCGCACCCACGGGGCCGCCCCGCCCGCCCGGGCCGGGCGGCCCCGTCGCGCCCGGCCGGCGTCGAGGTGCCGGAACCGGCGCGGCGTGCGATCCTCGTCACACCGCGCGCGGGGACGACGAGGTCGTCGCGCGGGGGACCGGCGGTCGGCAGGCCGCCCCCATAGCACAGGGCCGTGGTTCCGCGCTGAGCCGGAGGCCCCTGACGAGGGCGCCCGTCGAGGACGGGCGCTCCGACACGCATGTTTCCGCGAGGTTACCGGCGTGTTCCGTCTTGAATGCTGGACACTACTGCTCAGTATCGATCCGGTAACGATCGCCCGCTGCGGGGGGATGTGTCCGATTTGTCCTGACTGGGGTCACTAGCGTTGCCCCATCCACGGCGGGACCGCACGTCTGCCGCGCTCGGGACGACCTCGCCAGGTCGGCCCACGCGGCGCGAGGACGGGCGGGCGCCACCTTCACAGGAGGAACATTGAAGATCAGGCGAATCAGCGCCGCGGCGGCTGCGGTGGCGGCGGGGGCCCTCGTGCTCACGGCGTGCTCGAGCCCCGCTCCGCAGAGCGAGATCGACGAGACGACGTCGGTCAACGTCAGCTGGAACCAGCCGATGTTCTCGACGAACAACCTCACGTCGAACGGCAACGCGACCGCGAACGCGAACGTCATCTACCTGATGACCTCGTTCTTCAACTACTACGACGGCGACCTGAACCTCGCGAAGAACGAGGACTTCGGGACGTACGAGGTCGAGTCCGAGGACCCGCTGGTCGTCAAGTACACGATCAACGACGGCGTCACGTGGTCCGACGGCGAGCCCGTCGACGCGGCCGACATGATCCTCTGGTGGGGCGCGCAGAACGACATGTTCGACACCGCCTCCGGTGACGACGTGGAGTCCGGCGACGACGGCTCGGTCACCGCGCCCGAGGGCTCGGTCTACTTCGACTCGTCCTCCCCGGCGATGAACCTGATCACCGAGTTCCCGGAGATCAGCGACGACAACAAGTCGGTCACCTTCCACTACACCGAGCCGCGCTCGGACTGGGAGGTCTCGATGAGCCAGCCGTCCCCGATCGCGGCGCACGCCGTGGCGGAGATCGCGCTCGGCATCGACGACCCGACCGAGGCGAAGAACGCCCTGATCGACGCTTTCAAGAACAACGACGCGGCGGCCCTGGCCCCGATCTCGGAGACCTGGAACAACGGGTTCAACTTCACGTCGCTGCCGGACGACGAGCGTCTCTACCTGTCGTACGGCGCGTACATCATCTCGGACTACGTCGAGAACCAGTACGTCACGCTGACGAAGAACCCCGACTACACCTGGGGCCCGGAGCCCAAGGTGGACTCGATCACGATCCGCTACACCGAGGACCCGCTGGCCGCGGTCACCGCGCTCCAGAACGGTGAGGTCGACCTGATCGCCCCGCAGTCCTCCGTGGACGTGCTGGCCACCCTCGAGGGCATCGACGGCGTCTCCTACTCGACCGAGCAGGAGGGCACGTACGAGCACGTCGACCTGACGTTCAACAACGGCGGCCCGTTCGACCCGGCGGCCTACGGCGGCGACGCCGACAAGGCGCTCAAGGTCCGCCAGGCGTTCCTCAAGACGATCCCGCGCCAGGAGATCATCGAGAAGCTCATCCAGCCGCTGCAGGAGGACGCCACCACGCGTGACTCCTTCACCGTGGTCCCGGGCTCCCCGAACTACGACGAGGTCGTCGCGAACAACGACTCCTCGCTCTGGACGGACGTCGACATCGAGGGCGCCAAGGCCCTGCTCGCCGAGGCCGGCGTGACCACCCCGGTGGACGTGCGCTTCCTCTACGGCAAGTCCAACGTGCGCCGTGCGAACGAGTACCAGCTCATCGCGCAGTCCGCGTCGCAGGCCGGCTTCAACGTCATCGACAACGGTGACGACAACTGGTCCTCGCTGCTCGGTGGCGGCACCTACGACGCCTCGCTCTTCGGCTGGCAGTCGACCAACACGTTCGCCCTGAACTCCGAGGCGAACTACATCACCGACGGCGTCAACAACTTCGGTGGCTACTCGAACCCGGCCATCGACGAGCTGTACGGCCAGATGTCCACGAACACGGACGCGGACGTCGAGACCCAGCTGACGATCGACATCGAGAAGCAGCTGAACGCGGACGCCTTCGGCGTCAACATCTTCCAGTTCCCCGGTGTGGTCGCGCACCGTGACGTCCTCCAGGGCGTCTCGACCATCGCGCTCTCGCCGACCATCTTCTGGAACTACTGGGACTGGGAGATCAGCGCGTCCGACTCCCTCGACGCGCCGAGCGCGACCGAGACCGAGTGACGCTGCCGACGCAGCACTGACGCTCCGCGAGGAGCGACGCCGGCACGGGGGTACCGCGGCCACCGCGGTACCCCCGTTGCCGTGCCCCTAGTACCACAGCCGTAGCGGCACTCACGGCCGACCCCGGCCCGAGGCGCAGCACCCCTACCGGGAGTGCCTACACTTGCGCTTTGCGAGTATCCCCCTTCCCGTGAGGCAAGGACCCCATGGCCACCTCTGTGACGACCCGTGCCTCCGGCGCGCGCTCCGCGCCCGACGCACCGGTCACGGCCCGCCGTTCCTGGTTCAGGAACGCGGCGCCCACCCTGACGTTCCTCGGGCGACGCCTCGTGTCGTCCGCGATCGTGCTGCTCGGAGCGACGTTCATCGTGTACATGCTCCTCGCGTACTCCCTCGACCCCCTCGAGGAGCTGCGGACCAGCACCGCCCCCAACAAGGAGGCGCTGATCGCGGCACGGATCCAGGCGCTGGACCTGAACACCCCGCCGGTGATCCGGTACTTCAAGTGGCTGGGCTCGCTGCTCACCGGTGACCTCGGCTCCAGCTGGGTCACGGGGCAGCCGGTGTCCGCGCTGCTGAGCTCCGCGATCCCGAGCACCGTCCAGCTCGTCGCCGCGTCGACGTTCCTCGCGATCGGCCTCGGCGTCCTCGTCGGCATCGTGTCGGCCCTGCGCCAGTACACGCGCTTCGACTACAGCGTGACGTTCATGTCGTTCGTCCTGTACTCGCTGCCGTCCTTCTGGGTCGCCGTGCTCCTCAAGCTCTGGGGCGCCATCGGTTTCAACGACTTCCTGGCGAACCCGCACGTCCCGCCGCTGTGGATCGCCCTGCTGTCCGTGATCTCCGGCGTGCTGTGGTCGTCGATCATCGGCGGCACGACGCGCACCCGCTGGGTGTCGTTCGGCGCCGCGGTCGTCGCGACGGCCGCCGCGCTGCTGTTCATCTCGAACACGGGATGGCTGCTGAACCCGAGCCTCGGCCTGGTGGGCGTCCTCGCCCTCGGCGTGGGCATCGCGTTCGGCATCGTGGCGCTGACCGCCGGCCTGCAGAACCGCCGCGCGCTGTACGCGTCCCTCACCACCGCCGCGATCGGCGCCGCGCTCTACTACCCGCTGCAGTACGCGTTCGTGAACGCGAGCTGGGGCCTGATGGCGCTGCTCGCCGTCGCCGCCCTCGCGGTGGGCCTCGTGGTCGGCTACCTGTTCGGCGGCTACGACCGCGTCGTCTCGATGCGTGCCGCCGCGGTCACCGCGATCGGCGTCGGCGTGCTGCTGTTCGTCGACCGCGTCATGGCGGTCTGGTACCCGTACTCGAACGCCTCGCAGATCAACGGCCGGCCGATCGCGACCATCGGGTCGCAGACGCCGGGCCTGTCCGGCGACTTCTGGGTGGAGTCGCTCGACAAGTTCACGCACCTGATCCTGCCGACGATCGCCCTGATCCTCATCTCGTTCGCGAGCTACACCCGGTACTCCCGGGCGAGCCTGCTCGAGGTCATGAACCAGGACTACATCCGCACCGCGCGGGCCAAGGGCCTGTCCGAGCGGGTCGTCACCACGCGGCACGCCTTCCGCAACGCGCTCATCCCGCTGGCCACCGTCGTGCCGCTCGACATCGCGGCCCTGTTCGGCGGCGCGATCATCACCGAGCGCATCTTCTCGTGGAGCGGCATGGGCGCGCTGTTCATCAAGTCCCTCGGCGCCAAGGACGCGGACCCGATCATGGGGTACTTCCTCGTGACCGGCACGCTCCTCGTCCTCGCCAACATCGTCGTCGACTTCGTGTACGCGGCGCTCGACCCCCGGATCCGGGTGAACTCATGAGCATCACTCCTCCCCTCGAGCCGAACGAGGGCATCACCGACCCGAAGGCCGCGGTCGAGAACACCGAGAACGCGATCGAGCTCAAGGAGGTCGAGGGCCTCTCGCAGGGCCGCATCGTCCTGCGGCGGTTCCTCCGGCACCGCGGCGCGATGATCTCCGCGATCGTCCTGCTCGGCGTCGTCATCCTGGTGACCACGTCCATCGGCTGGGGCCCGATCCCCGGCTGGTGGAAGTACGGCTACCGCGAGACCAGCGACATCGTGAACGCCGGCGGCGCCCCGACGATGGGCTTCGAGAACGGCTCGTTCCAGTTCGGCGACCACCCGTTCGGCCAGGACAACATCGGCCACGACGGCTTCGCCCTGGTCATGCGCGGTACGCAGCAGTCGCTGACGGTCATGGTCGTCATCGGCCTGCTGTCGACCACGATCGGCGTGCTGGTCGGCGCCGCGGCCGGGTTCTTCCGCGGCCGCCTGGACGACCTGCTCATGCGGTTCACCGACATGATCATCACCATCCCGGTCATCATGATCGGCGCCATCCTCGGCGTGCTGGTCGGCGGCGCGAACCCCTGGTCGCTGGCCATCGCCCTGTCGCTGGTGTCGTGGACGAACATGGCGCGACTCGTGCGCGGCCAGTTCCTCACCCTGCGCGAGCGGGAGTTCGTGGACGCGGCCCGCGTGGCCGGCGCCTCGAACGGCCGGATCATGTTCAAGCACATCCTGCCGAACGCCGTCGGCGTGATCATCGTCAACGCGACGCTGCTCATGGCCTCGGCGATCCTGCTGGAGACCGCGCTGTCCTACCTGGGCTTCGGCATCAACAGCCCCGAGGTCTCCCTGGGCCAGCTGATCAACGAGTACCAGACCGCGTTCGCCACGCGGCCCTGGCTGTTCTGGTGGCCCGGCCTGTTCATCGTGACGATCGCGCTGTGCGTGAACTTCATCGGTGACGGCCTGCGGGACGCCTTCGACCCGCGGCAGCGGCGCATCCCGACCAAGCGGGCCCTGGCCCGTGCGGACGCGCGCAAGGCCAAGTCCCAGGCGCGGGCCGCGGCGCGGGCCTGACGTGTCAGAGCGCCACGGTCAGCACGCTGGCCGCGATCAGCACGGCGATCGCGGCCAGCGTGCCGGCGTGCCAGCGGACCCGCGGGGTCGCGCGCTCGAGGCGGGGGTCGTCCAGGACGCCCGCGTCGCGCAGCTCCTCCCAGCGGGCCCGCACGATGATGGCCGCCTGGCCGGAGGCGCTCGACGCGAGGTCGCCGGGGCGCACGGTGCCGCCGGGGCCGTAGGTCGAGCCGGGGAGGTTCGCCACGTCGTCCTTGCCGGCGGTGGCCACCCGGGCCCGGCTCGGCGCCGGCGCCGCCCACGCGGCGTAGTCGCCGTAGGCGGTGTGCAGCGTGAGCGCGTAGCGGGTGTCGACCCGCTGGATCGTCGGCCAGGGCAGCTCGATCGTCCGGGTGACGTTCCGGAGCTCGACGCCCGCGGGGCTGACCAGCACGGCCGGGCGCCAGTAGGCCGCCCAGACCCAGAGCACCACCAGCACCACCGGTGCCACGTAGGGCCACGTGGCCCCCGCGTCGCCCACCAGCCCGGTCACGAGGCCACCGAGGCCCAGGACCGCCACGACCACCGCAAGAACCCGGCCGAAGGCCGGCCTGTACTCCACCACGTCCGCCGAGACCATGCGGCCATCGTCCCAGACCAGCGGACGACCGCCCCTCTCGACGTCGCGCGGCCCGCCCACATCGGGTCGTCCCACGGAAGGATCTCGTGAACCGTGTCCACTGACTTCGCCACCGCCCCCGGCGGCCCGGGCACCCCGGTCCCCGGCGCCAAGGCGCCGATCCTGGAGGTCCGCGACCTCACGGTCGAGTTCTTCGTCGACGGCGAGTGGTTCCCGGCCGCCCAGGACGTCAGCTACGACGTCCGCCCGGGCGAGGTCCTCGCGATCGTCGGCGAGTCCGGCTCCGGCAAGACCCAGTCGTCGATGTCGCTGATCGGCCTGCTGCCCCCGAACGGGCGCTCGTCCGGCTCGGCGAAGCTCGCGGGCCGCGAGCTGCTCGGGCTGAACCACAAGCAGCTCAGCCGGGTGCGCGGCAACGAGGTCGCCGTCATCTTCCAGGAGCCGATGACGGCGCTGAACCCGGTGTACACCGTCGGGTTCCAGATCATCGAGACCCTGCGCGTGCACTTCGACATGACGCCGAAGCAGGCGCGCGAGCGCGCGATCGAGCTGCTGCGCCTGGTCGACCTGCCGAACCCGGAGGAGTCGGTCGACAAGTACCCGCACCAGCTCTCCGGCGGCCAGCGCCAGCGCGCGATGATCGCCCAGGCGCTCGCCTGCGAGCCGAAGCTGCTCATCGCGGACGAGCCGACCACGGCCCTCGACGTCACCGTCCAGGCCGAGATCCTCAAGCTCATGCGCGACCTGCGGCACCGCGTCGACGCCGGCATCATCCTCATCACCCACGACATGGGCGTGGTCGCGGACCTGTCCGACCGCGTCATGGTGATGAAGAACGGCCGCGTCGTGGAGTCGGGCTCGGCGGACGAGGTGTTCAACCGCCCGCAGCACGAGTACACCCGCCAGCTGCTCGACGCCGTCCCGCACCTCGGCTCCGAGACCTACGCCGCCCAGGGCCTGCACGGCGAGCACCCGGTCGCCGAGGCCGAGGGCACCGTGCAGGTCACCGAGCGCGCGGGCGTCGACCCGTTCGGCACCGCCGCGCCGGCCGCCGCCCCGGGCTTCGCGCTCGAGGCCAAGGGCCTCGTCATCGAGTACCCGGGCCGCGGTCGCGTCCCCGCGTTCCGCGCCATCAACGGCATCGACCTGACCATCGGCAAGGGCGAGGTCGTCGGCCTGGTCGGCGAGTCCGGCTCCGGCAAGACCACCGTCGGCCGCGCCGCGGTCGGCCTGCTCCCGGTGGCCGGCGGCTCGCTCTCGGTCAACGGCGTCGAGCTGGCCGGCATCAAGCCGAAGGACCTGCGCGCCGTCCGCCAGGACGTCTCGATCGTGTTCCAGGACCCGGGCTCCTCGCTGAACCCGCGCCTGCCGATCGGCGAGTCCATCGGCGAGCCGCTCAAGCTGCACAAGATCGCCTCGGGCGCCGACCTGGACCGCCGGGTCGAGTCCCTGCTGGACCGGGTGCACCTGCCCCGCGCCATGCGGAACCGCTACCCGCACGAGCTGTCCGGCGGCCAGCGCCAGCGCGTCGGCATCGCCCGCGCCCTGGCCCTGTCGCCCAAGCTGCTCATCGCCGACGAGCCGACCTCCGCGCTCGACGTGTCGGTGCAGGCGCGCGTGCTGGAGCTGTTCCAGGAGCTGCAGCGCGAGTACGGGTTCGCCTGCCTGTTCATCAGCCACGACCTCGCGGTCGTCGAGATCCTGTCCAACCGGATCGCCGTGATGAGCAAGGGCGACCTCGTCGAGGTCGGTCCGCGCGAGCAGATCCTCCGCTCGCCGCAGCAGGACTACACCCGGCGCCTGCTCGCCGCGGTGCCCGTGCCGAACCCGGCCGAGCAGAAGCTGCGCCGCGAGGAGCGGGACCGGCTGCTGGCCGCGGCCGCCCCGGCCGGCACCACCGCCGCGGAGGCCGCGGTGGCCGACGGCGAGCGCGTCCAGGCGTTCGAGGACGAGCAGATCACCAACGCGGGCCGCTACGACGGCAACATCCGCCCCCGCGGCGGCTCGGGCGTCTGAGCCCCCGCAGCACCACCACGCGCGCCCCGGCACGACCCCTCCTCGTGCCGGGGCGCGCGTGCGCGTACAATCGATCGGCGCTCGACGTCGTCGCGCCCCTCATCTCCCCACTTCCTCGCGGAAACGAGTCCTGACATGACTGTGCCCACCTCGCCCACGGGCACGCGCGTGCGCGGCGACCTGCGCAACGTCGCGATCGTCGCGCACGTCGACCACGGCAAGACCACGCTGGTCGACGCGATGCTCCACCAGTCCGGCGCCTTCGGTGCGCACGCCCACGTGGACGAGCGCGCGATGGACTCGGGCGACCTCGAGCGCGAGAAGGGCATCACCATCCTCGCGAAGAACACCGCGGTCCGGTACGCCGGCCCCGCGGCGGCCGCGGCGGGCGAGCCCGGTGGCATCACGATCAACGTGATCGACACCCCGGGCCACGCCGACTTCGGCGGCGAGGTCGAGCGCGGCCTGTCGATGGTCGACGGCGTCGTGCTGCTCGTCGACGCGTCCGAGGGCCCGCTGCCCCAGACCCGGTTCGTGCTGCGCAAGGCGCTGGCCGCGAAGCTCCCGGTCATCCTGGTCGTCAACAAGGTCGACCGCCCCGACTCCCGGATCACCGAGGTCGTCGCCGAGGCGACCGACCTGCTGCTGGGCCTGGCGTCCGACCTGCACGACGAGGTCGAGGACCTGGACCTCGACGCGATCCTCGACGTCCCGGTCGTGTACGCCGCCGCCAAGGCCGGGCGCGCCTCGCTGACCCAGCCCGCCGACGGCGGCCTGCCGGACTCGGAGAACCTGGAGCCGCTGTTCCAGACGATCCTCGAGAAGATCCCGGCGCCGACCTACACCGAGGGCGCGCCGCTGCAGGCGCACGTCACCAACCTCGACGCCTCGCCGTTCCTCGGCCGGCTCGCGCTGCTCCGCATCTTCAACGGCGAGCTCACCAAGGGCCAGACCGTGGCCTGGGCGCGGCACGACGGCACGATGCAGAACGTCCGCATCACCGAGCTGCTCGAGACCAAGGCGCTCGACCGCGTCCCGACCGAGAAGGCCGGCCCCGGCGACATCGTCGCGGTCGCGGGCATCGCCGACATCACCATCGGCGAGACCCTGACCGACCCCGACGACCCGCGTCCGCTGCCGCTCATCACGGTCGACGACCCGGCGATCTCGATGACCATCGGCATCAACACCTCGCCGCTGGCCGGCAAGGGCGGCAAGGGCCACAAGGTCACCGCCCGCCAGGTCAAGGACCGCCTCGACTCGGAGCTCATCGGCAACGTGTCGCTCCGCGTCGTCCCGACCGACCGCCCCGACGCCTGGGAGGTCCAGGGCCGCGGCGAGCTCGCCCTGGCGATCCTCGTCGAGCAGATGCGCCGCGAGGGCTTCGAGCTCACCGTCGGCAAGCCCCAGGTCGTCACCAAGAAGATCGACGGCAAGGTGCACGAGCCGGTCGAGCGCATGACGATCGACGTGCCCGAGGAGTACCTGGGCGCCGTCACGCAGCTGCTCGCGCAGCGCAAGGGCCGCATGGAGACGATGTCGAACCACGGCACCGGCTGGGTCCGCATGGAGTTCCTGGTCCCGTCGCGCGGCCTCATCGGCTTCCGCACCCGGTTCCTCACCGACACCCGCGGCACCGGCATCGCGTCGTCGATCGCCGAGGGCTACGAGCCGTGGGCCGGCCCGATCGAGACCCGGGTCGCCGGCTCGCTGGTCGCCGACCGCGCGGGCGTCGTGACCCCGTTCGCGATGATCAACCTGCAGGAGCGCGGGTCGTTCTTCGTCGACCCGACGCAGGAGGTCTACGAGGGCATGATCGTCGGCGAGAACTCCCGCGCCGAGGACATGGACGTCAACATCACCAAGGAGAAGAAGCTCACCAACATGCGCTCCTCCACGGCCGACAACTTCGAGAACCTGGTGCCGCCGCGGCACCTGACCCTCGAGGAGTCGCTGGAGTTCGCCCGCGAGGACGAGTGCGTCGAGGTGACCCCCGAGGTCGTCCGCATCCGCAAGGTGATCCTGGACCAGACGGAGCGCGCCCGGGCCGTGGCCCGCACCAAGCGCGCCTGACACCCGCGCGCATGACCGGCACCGCGAGCACGCCGACCCGCACGGGTGGCGTGCTCGCGGTGCACGCGCACCCGGACGACGAGACGCTGTCGACCGGGGCGCTGCTCGCGACCTGGGCGGCGGCCGGGCTGCCGGCCACCGTGGTCACGTGCACCCGCGGCGAGCGCGGCGAGGTGATCGGCGCCCGGTGGTCGGCCCTGGAGGGCGACGGCGAGGCGCTGGCGCGGCACCGCGAGCGCGAGCTGGCCGCGGCGGTCGCGTCCCTGGGCGCGACCCAGCACTTCCTCGACACCCTCCCGCTCCCTGCGGACCTCGCCGACCTCGCCGACCTCGCCCACCTCGCCGACCCCGCAGACCCCGCCGACCCCGCCGAGCGGGCAGACGACGTCCCCTCCGGGCCCGTCGAGGGGACGTCTACTGCCCGCTCGGCGCACGGGGTGCTGGGTGCGCGGTACGAGGACTCCGGGATGAGCTGGGTCGGGACCGGGCGCGCCGGGGCTGCGGGGGAGGTGCCCGGCGGGGCGCTCGTGGGCGTGCCCCTCGACGTCGCCGCGGGGCGGCTGGCCGGGCTGCTGCGGGAGCGGCGGCCGGACCTGGTCGTGACCTACGAGCCGGGCGGCGGGTACGGGCACCCGGACCACGTGCGGGCGCACGCGATCACGATGCGTGCGGTCGAGCTGGCCGCGGGCGACGGGGCGGCCTCAGGTGGCACCTCGGCCCCGCGCGCCGACGGCTGGGCGCCCGCCGTCGCGTGGGCCGTGGCCCCCGCGGCCGCCCTGCGCGCGGGGTACGCCGCCATCGCCGCTGACCCGACCGCCCGGGCCGTCCTGTCCGCCGCCGCGGACGACCGCCGGGCGACCCGCGAGGGCCCGCTCGAGCTGCCCGACCCGGCGGGCCCGCTGCCGTCGGTCGCGACCGACGCGCCCGGGGACCTCGTCGTCGACGTGCTTCCCGTCCGGGACCGCGTGCTCGCCGCGCTGCGCGCGCACGCCACCCAGGTCCAGGCGGTCACGCCGCTCGACCACCCCGACGCCGTGGCCTGCTACGCCCTGTCGAACCTCGTGCTCGCCCCGGTCCTGCCCCGGGAGTCGTACGCCTGGGCCCCGGGCCGCGCCCCGGCCGCCCCGCTCCCGCTGCCCTGAGCCGCGCGGGGTAGCCTGGCGCGCGTGCAGCCCCTGACGACCCGGATGGTCCTCCGCGCCCTCGGCGCCCTGCTGCTCGGCGTCCTCGTGGGCGCCGTCGGCACCGTCATGCACCGGTCGGTGCGGCCCTGGGGCGTCGTCGTCTGCCTGCTGCTCGTGCTGGCCGCGTCGGTGACGGCGCGCGCCTGGGGCGGCTGGGTGGCGTCGGTCGGGCTGCTGGTCGGGCTGTTCGGCAGCGTCCAGGTGCTGTCCGGGTTCGGGCCGGGCGGCGACGTGCTGGTGCCGGGCGGGGACGCCGCGCTCGGCTGGACCTGGGCGCTCGGCGCGCTCGTGGTCGCGCTGGCCGTGGCCCTGGCGCCGCGCCGCTGGTTCGCGGACGTGCCGCTGCGCCGCGGGCCGAGCACCCCGTGACCGAGGTCGACCCCCTCTACGGCGACGGGTCGGGCGGGGCTGAGGGCGCCACGGCCGCCGACGCCGCGGCCACGGACGCCTTCCGCGCCGCGATGGGCCGGCTGCCGGCGGGCGTCGTGGTCGTGTCCGTGCGCTGGAAGGGCACCGACCACGCGATGACGGCCTCGGCTCTGACGTCGGTCTCGCTCGAGCCGCCGATGCTGCTGCTCTGCGTGCACCAGGACGCGCGGCTGCGCGACGCGCTCGACGAGGTCGGCACGTGGGCGGTGAGCGTGCTCGCGGACGACCAGGCGCCGGTGGCGGACTGGCTCGCCTCGCCCGGGCGCCCCGCCGTGGGGCAGCTGGCGCGGGTGCCGCACGTCGCGGCGCCGCGGTCGGGCGCCGCCTGGGTGCAGGGCGCGGCCGCGTGGTTCGAGTGCCGGACCGCGCAGATCGTGCCGGCGGGGGACCACGACGTGGTGCTGGCGCACGTGCTCGAGTCGCGCGAGGGCGACCCCGCGGCGGGCTCGCTGGTGCACCTGCGCCGCCGGGTGCGCGGGCTGCGCTGACCCGGGGCAGGGTCCCGGCGCAGGCCCGCGGAGCGCCGCCCCCTGGCCCGTCGGGCACCGTTGCGAAGTCGTGACCTCGGAACCCGGCCAAACCGGGCCCACGTCACGGCTCGGGCACGGGTGGCGGCCGTAGAATCGGCGGTCGCGGCGCCCTCGTACCCGGCGTCGCGCACTCGCGAGGGGGAGCTGGATGGCGAAGGGCAGCGCGGAGGGCACCGAGCCCGTCGTGGACGGCGAGGGTCCCGCCGAGTCGTGGTCCCCGCTCGACGAGTTCGAGCCCGAGCGTCCGCGGCGCTGGCTGCGCCCGACGCTGGTCGTCGGCGGGATCGTCGTGGTGCTCGCGGGCGCCTACGTGGGCGCGTCCTTCGCCCTGGCCGACCGCGTCCCGCGCGGCACGACCGTCGCGGGCGTCGAGATCGGCGGCATGACCGCGGCGCGGGCCGAGCAGGCCCTGACCGACGAGCTCGGCGACCTCGCGACCCAGCCGGTGCCGGTGAGCGCGCAGGACATGTCCGGCACCGTCGACCCGGCCACCGCGGGCCTGACGTTCGACGCCGCGGCGACCGTGGACCGGCTCACCGGCGCGGACCTGCGACCCCAGCGGCTGTGGCGGCACGTCGTGGGCGGCGGCGCCGAGGCGCCCGTGACGGTCGTCGACGAGGGGGCGCTCGACGCCGCGGTCGAGCAGCTGTCCGGCTCGCTCACCCTCGCCCCCGTCGACGGCTCGATCGCGTTCGCGGACGGCGAGGCGCACGCGGTGGCCGCCGAGGACGGCTGGGCCCTGGACGACGACGCCGTGCGTAGCACGCTGGTCGACACCTGGCTGACCGCGGCCCGCCCGCTCGAGCTCGCCACCGAGGTGGTCGCCCCCACGATCACCCAGGAGGCGACCGACGAGGCCCTGCAGGAGGTGGCGTCGCGGGTCGTGGCGGCCCCCGTCGCCGTCCAGGTCGCGGGCAAGACCGTCGAGCTGCCCGTCGACGTGCTCGCGGCGACGGCGTCGATGGTGCCGCAGGACGACGAGCTGGTGCTCCAGATGGACGGCGCCGCCCTGTCCGAGGCGGTGCTCGCCCGCTCGACGGACCTGCTCACCACCGCCTCGGACGCGCGGTTCGAGTTCCAGGACGGCGCCCCGGTGATCGTGCCGGGCACCCCCGGCACCACGCTGGACCCCGCGGCGCTGGCGACGGCCGTGGCGGCGGCGACCCAGGCGGACCAGCGGAACGCGCCGGTCGAGCTCGTCGAGTCCGACCCGGCGCAGACCACCGAGGCGCTGCAGGCCCTCGGCGTGACCACGGTCGTCTCGGAGTTCTCCACCCCGCTGACGTCCGAGCCCCGGCGCACCCAGAACATCGCCGCCGGCGCGGCCGCGATCTCCGGCACGCTGATCCGGCCGGGGGAGACGTTCAGCCTCACCGACGCGCTCGGCCCGATCGACGCCGCCCACGGGTTCACCACCGCGGGCGCGATCGTCAGCGGGGAGCACACGGACGCGTGGGGCGGCGGGCTCTCGCAGCTGTCCACGACCACGTACAACGCGGCGTACTTCGCCGGCATGGAGGACGTGGAGCACAAGCCGCACTCCGAGTGGTTCACCCGGTACCCGGCCGGCCGCGAGGCGACGCTGTTCACCGGCACGCTCGACATGCGGTGGAAGAACACGACGCCCTACGGCGCGCTCGTCCAGGCGTACGTCGCGGACGGCAAGACGTGGGTGAAGATCTGGAGCACCCCGTACTTCGAGGTGACGTCCGAGGCCGGCCCCAAGACGAACGTCGTCCAGCCCACCACGGTGTACTCGCAGTCGGCGACGTGCTCGCCGCAGTCCGCGGGCAACCCGGGCTTCCGGATCACGAACACCCGGACGATCAAGCTCAACGGCGAGGTCGTGGCGGTCGAGCCGTCGACGTGGACGTACAAGGCGCAGAACAAGGTGGTGTGCGGGGCGGACCCGGCCACGGCGGCACCGGCGGGCTGAGCCGCGCCGCCCGCGAGGGCGGGTCGCGCCGCTCAGCGCCGGGGGCGCCGCTCCGGGGCGGGCGGCACGACCTTGCCCAGCGCGATCTCGGCGCCGGGCACCCGGACGTCCCCCGCGCGGCGCGTCCGGACGGTGACGCCGTCGTCGTCGACGGCGAGGAGGTCGCCGAGCACGTCGGTGTAGGGCTGCGGCTCCCCGGCGGGCAGCCGGCGGCGGACGACCACCCGCTGGCCGGTCCGCCAGGCGCGCCAGGGGGCGTCGGCCGGGGCGCCCGTGCCGGGACCCGTGCCGGGGCTCGCGTCGTCGCCGCTCACGTGTGCTCTCCGTCTCCTCGTGCCCTGCTGCGCCGGTCGTGCGCAGGTGAGCGATACTAGGAGCAGCCAGCCCGAGCCGACCCGGACCGCGCCCGACCGCCGAGGCCGGGGCGTGTGGAGGACACCGTGACGTATGTGATCGCCCAGCCCTGCGTGGACGTCAAGGACAAGGCGTGCATCGAGGAGTGCCCGGTCGACTGCATCTACGAGGGCAAGCGCTCGCTGTACATCCACCCCGACGAGTGCGTGGACTGCGGCGCCTGCGAGCCGGTCTGCCCCGTCGAGGCCATCTACTACGAGGACGACGTCCCCGAGCAGTGGAGCGAGTACTACAAGGCGAACGTCGAGTTCTTCGACGACCTGGGCTCGCCCGGCGGCGCCGCCAAGATGGGCGTCATCGAGAAGGACCACCCCGTCATCGCGACGCTGCCGCTCCAGGTGCACGGCGAGTAGGCGCGTGGGCCTGCACACCGGCGCGCTGCCGGACTTCCCCTGGGACACCCTGACGGCGTACGGCGACCGGGCGCGCGCGCACCCGGACGGCATCGTCGACCTGTCCGTGGGCACGCCGGTGGACCCGACGCCCGAGGTGGTGCGGCGCGCGCTGGCCGACGCGTCCGACGCGCCGGGCTACCCGCAGACCTGGGGCACCCCCGCGCTGCGCGACGCCGTCGTCGCCTGGTACGCCCGCCGCCGCGGCGTCCCGGGGCTGGACCCGGCGGGCGTGCTGCCGACCGTCGGCTCCAAGGAGCTCGTCGCCCTGCTGCCCGCGCTGCTGCGCCTCGGCGAGGGCGACCTCGTCGTGCACCCGTCCGCGGCCTACCCGACGTACGACGTGGGCGCGCGCCTGGCCGGCGCGGAGCCGGTCGCGACCGACGACCCGGCGGCGCTGCTCGCGGGTCCGGACGGCGACCGGGTGCGCCTGGTCTGGCTGAACTCGCCGGGCAACCCGGACGGCCGGGTGCTGGGCGTGGACGAGCTGCGCGCGGTGGTCGAGGCCGCCCGCGCCGCGGCCGCGCGCACCGGCCGGCCCGTCGTCGTGGCGTCGGACGAGTGCTACGCCGAGCTGGCCTGGGACGAGCCCTGGGCGACCGTGGGCGTGCCGAGCGTGCTGGACCCGTGGGTCACCGGCGGCGACGTGTCGGGTCTGCTGGCGCTGTACTCGCTGTCCAAGCAGTCGAACCTGGCGGGCTACCGCGCGGCGTTCGCCGCGGGCGACCCGGCGCTGGTCGCCGACCTGCTCGCCACCCGCAAGCACGTCGGCATGATCGTGCCGGCCCCGGTGCAGGCGGCGATGACCGTCGCGCTCGGCGACGACGCGCACGTGGCCGAGCAGCGCGAGCGGTACCGCGCCCGGCGCTCGGCGCTGCTCGGCGCCCTCGTGGGCGCGGGCCTCGTCGTCGACCGGTCCGCGGCGGGCCTCTACCTGTGGGCGCGGCCGGCCGCGGGCGACGACGACTGCTGGGCCACCGTCGGCCGGCTGGCGGAGCACGGCGTCCTGGTCGCGCCCGGCTCGTTCTACGGCGCCCCCCGGCACGTGCGGGTGGCGCTGACCGGGACGGACGAGCGGATCGCGGCGGCGGTCGAGCGGCTGGCGGCGGTCGCGGCGCGCTGAGGGCGCGCGGTCCGGTGCGGGCGGTTCCTGCCCTGCGACCGACCGTGTGACCCTCGTCACAGCGCCTCGCGCTGCTCCCGGGATGGTTCCGCCCGCGGACGGCACGTAGCCTCGACGCAGGCCGAGCCACCCCCGTGGCGCGCGCCCGCACCGCAGCGGCCGCCGGCGACCTGACCTGCACGACCTCGCGGACCGGACCGAGGTCCGAAGCCCCGCACACCGCCCGAGGAGGAGCGCCATGTCCGACGTCACCACCGAGCCTGTCCAGCTGGTCGTCGACGGCACCCCGCACGACCTGCCGGTGGTGCGCGCGACCGAGGGCAACGACGGCGTCGTCGTGTCGTCGCTGCTGCGCGAGACCGGCCTCGTCACCGTCGACCCCGGCTTCATGAACACCGCGTCCTGCGAGTCGCAGATCACCTACATCGACGGCGACGCCGGCATCCTGCGGTACCGCGGCTACCCGATCGACCAGCTCGCGGAGCGGTCGTCGTTCCTCGAGGTCGCCTACCTGCTCATCAACGGCGAGCTGCCGACGACGGACCAGCTCGAGGCGTTCGTCGAGCGGATCAACCGGCACACGTTCGTGCACGAGAACTTCCGGACGTTCATGGGCACGTTCCCGTCCGGCGCGCACCCGATGGCGGTGATGTCGTCGGCGATCAACGCGCTGCCGACCTTCTACCCGGAGTCGCTCGACCCGTTCGACCCGGCGACCGTCGAGCTCGCGACCGTGCTCATCCTCGCGAAGACCCGGACGATCACCTCGTACCTGCACCGCACCTCCCGCGGCGAGCCGCTGCTGTACCCGGACTACTCGCGCGGGTACATCGAGGACTTCCTGCGGATGACGTTCGCCGTCCCGTACCAGCAGTACGACGTCGACCCCACGGTGGTGCGCGCGCTCGACAAGCTGCTCATCCTGCACGCCGACCACGAGCAGAACTGCTCGACCTCGACGGTCCGCATCGTCGGGTCGAGCCACGCGAACCTGTACGCCTCGGTCGCGGCGGGCATCAACGCCCTGTCCGGCCCGCTGCACGGCGGCGCCAACGAGGCCGTGCTCAAGATGCTCGCCGAGATCCAGGCGAATGGCGGCGACGCCACCGAGTTCATGTGCCGGGTGAAGAACAAGGAGCAGGGCGTCCGGCTCATGGGCTTCGGGCACCGGGTCTACAAGAACTACGACCCGCGCGCCGCCATCGTGAAGGAGAGCGCCGACGCCGTCCTCGCCGCGCTGGGCAAGGACAACGAGCTGCTGGACATCGCGCGCACCCTCGAGGAGATCGCGCTGTCCGACGACTACTTCATCTCGCGCAAGCTCTACCCGAACGTCGACTTCTACACGGGCCTGATCTACAAGGCCATGGGCTTCGACGAGCGGATGTTCACGCCGCTGTTCGCGCTCGGCCGGATGCCCGGCTGGATCGCGCAGTGGCGGGAGATGATGACCGACCCGCAGACCAAGATCGGCCGGCCGCGCCAGGTGTACTCGGGCTCCCCGGAGCGGACCTTCGTCCCGGTCGAGGAGCGCTGACGGGAGTACCACCCGGACGGGCGAGCGCTTCCCCCGGATCGAGCCGGACGAACCGGTCAGAACCCGACGAGCCGGACCGATCCGGGGGGCATGTCGCCCACTGAGGCCGCGCACCGTCGCGGCAGCGGCCGGCGGTCAGGACCCGTGCGGGGGCGACGCGGGGTGCGGCCGACCGGTGTCGAGCGGGCCTTCGGGCCCGAGGAGATCATCGTCTCCAAGACCGACCCCAAGGGGGTCGTCACCTACGCGAACGACGTGTTCGTGCGCGTGAGCGGGTACGCCGAGGACGAGATCGTCGGCGCCCCGCACAACCTCATCCGGCACCCGGCGATGCCGCGCGCGGTGTTCCGGCTCATGTGGGACGCCATCCCCACGGGCCAGGAGCTGTTCGCGTACGTGCTGAACCTGGCGGCGGACGGCGGGCACTACTGGGTGCTGGCGCACGTCACCGCGTCGCGCGGCCCCGGCGGGCGGGTGGTCGGGTACCACTCCAACCGCCGGTGGGTGCCGCCGACCACGCAGCGCACCGTCGGCGACCTGTACGCCCGGATCCGGGCCGCGGAGGACGCCCAGACGGGGACGCCCGCCGCGCTCGCCGCCGGCGCCGCCGCGCTGGACGCCGCCCTGGCCGACGCCGGGGTCACGTACGACGAGTGGGTGTGGTCGCTGGCCGGCCGCGACGACGCCGACGGGGGTGCCGTGTGAGCGCGACGAAAACCCTGCAGGCGGCGCCCGGCGTGCTGGTCGCACCGGGGGCGCCCTCCGTGCCGGGCGCGCAGGTGCGGCCGGCGGTGCCGCCGGCGACCGCGACCCGGGGACGGCGGTGGTCCCGGTCGTCCCGGAGCACCGGGACGGGCGCCGGGCCCGACGACGGCACGACCGCCGCGCTGGCCGCGATCGCCGCCTTCTGCGAGCGGATCGCGGCCGGCGACCTCGAGGGGCGGCTGCCCGCCCTCGGGGACGACCCCGACGTCCAGCGCGCCCGGGCGTCGCTCAACAGGCTCGCGGACCTCGTCGACGCCTACGTCCGCGAGTCCCAGGCGTCCCTGACCGCCGCGGGCGAGGGCCGGTTCCACCGCCGGTTCCTGCGCCGGGGCATGCCGGGGGCGTTCCGGGAGGGCGCCGCGCGGATCGACGGCGCGCGCGCCGGGCTGGAGAGCGCCGCGGCCCGCACCGCCCGGGACCAGGCCGAGCGCGCCGACCTCGCGGAGCGGATGGTCGCGGTCGCGGAGCGGGTCGCCGGGAGCGCGCAGCGGCTCGCGACCTCGGCCGCGGCGCTGGCGGCCGCGGCCGAGCAGGCCACGGCGGCCGCCCAGGACTCCCGCGCGACGGTCCGCGAGCTCGCCGACACCTCCGGGCAGATCGACGAGGCCGCCGGGCTGGTCAAGGCCATCGCCAGCCGGACCCGGCTGCTCGCGCTCAACGCGACCATCGAGGCCGCGCGCGCGGGGGAGGCCGGGCGTGGGTTCGCGGTCGTGGCCGAGGAGGTCCGGGCGCTCGCCGACGACTCCGCGGGGCGGTCCGACGACATCGCGCGGCAGGTGGCCGAGGCGCAGGCCGTGGCCGAGCAGGCCGGGCGCGCGATCGGCCGGATCGACGAGATCGTCGCGGGCATGTCCGGCCAGGTCGACGCGGTCGCCGCGGCCGCGGGCGGCGGCTCGGCCGCGGGCGCCGAGGCGGAGGGCCTGGCGGAGCTCGCGGAGCGCCTCCGCGAGGAGATCACCGCCTTCGCGTCCCTGCGCTGACCCCCGCCCCGCGCCCACCCCGCCCCCGCGCCCGCACCCGGTCGCCGAGATAGGACCTCCGCGCCGAGATAGGACCGTCCAGGGTCCTATCTCGGCGGACAGGTCCTATCTCGGCGAGAGGGGAGCGAGAGAGGGGGGGCCGAGGGTCAGGGCGCCGGGGCCAGGGTGAGCGCGACCGTGCCCTCCGGGACCGCGGCCGCGTCGGCCGCCGCGCCGCCCGCGGTCCAGCCCTCGCCGCCGCGGTCCCACCGGGCGTCGCCGACCTCGACCGCGTCGAGCGCCAGCGGCTCCGCCACGGCCACCGCCCACTGCGCGACCGCCCAGGACGCGCGCGCCGGGTCGCCGCCGGTCGCGGCGGTCAGCCCGGCGACGTCGAGCAGCACGACCGGCCCCGCCGACCCGTCGGCCGCTCCGTCGACGGCCGCGGACACCGCCCCGCCGTAGTCCCGCTGCACCCGCGCCGCCACGGCGTCGACGTCGCCCGGCCCGGCCGCGGGGTCGAGGTCGCAGTCGAGCGCCGCGGGCGTCCAGCCGGTCAGCGCGGAGGCCCACGCGCGGGACCGGCCCTCGTGCTGGGCGTAGGCGTCGGGGAACCCGGAGCGCTGCACCGCCTGGGCGGCCTCGGTCACGGGCAGCTCGGTGTACCCGGGCACGTCGACCAGGCCGTCGTAGAACTTCCCGGTCGAGTACACCGGGTCCATGATCTGCTCGACGGTGCCCCAGCCCTGCGACGGGCGCTGCTGGAACAGGCCGATCGAGTCCCGGTCGCCGTAGTCGATGTTGATCAGCCGGGACTCCTGGAGCGCGGTCGCGAGCCCGATGGTCGCGGCGCGCGCGGGCAGCCCGCGCTGCGCGGCGGTCGCGGCGATCAGGGCGGCGTTGTCGGCCTGATCCGCGGACAGCCCCCACGCCGTGCCGTCGACGGTCGCGGTGCACCGCCGTGACGCCGGGGAGGGCGACGTGCCGCCGAGGGCCCACACGACCGCGCCGACCGCCCCGGCCAGCAGCGCGACCGCGGCCAGCGCCGCGCAGCCGAGCCGCGAGGCCGTGCTGCTGCGGCGGCGGGACACGGCGTCAGTTCGCGTGCAGCGCGGCGTTGAGCGTGATGCCCGTGCCGGTGCGCGCGACCGCCTCGACGCCGCCGGTGAGCGAGTTGCGCCGGAACAGCACGCCGTCCGAGCCGGAGAGCTCGCGGGCCTTGACGACGCGCGGAGCGCCGTCCTCGCCGACCTGGCCGACGAGGGTCACCTTGGTGCCGGCCGTCAGGTACAGGCCCGCCTCGACGACGCAGTCGTCGCCGAGCGAGACGCCGAGGCCGGCGTTCGCGCCGAGCAGGGAGCGCTCGCCGATCGACACCCGCTCGCGGCCGCCGCCCGAGAGCGTCCCCATGATGGACGCGCCGCCGCCGATGTCGCTGCCCTCGCCGACGACGACGCCCTGCGAGATGCGGCCCTCGACCATCGACGTGCCGAGCGTGCCCGCGTTGAAGTTCACGAAGCCCTCGTGCATGACGGTGGTGCCGGACGCGAGGTGCGCGCCGAGCCGGACCCGGTCGGCGTCGGCGACCCGCACGCCCGACGGGAGGACGTAGTCGACCATGCGCGGGAACTTGTCGACCCCGAGCACGGTGACGGGGCGGCCCGTGGCGGCGCGCAGCCGGGCGCGGGTCAGCTCGAACCCGTCGACGGCGCACGGGCCGTGGTCGGTCCACACGACGTTCGGCAGCACCGCGAAGATGCCGTCCAGGTTGAGCGTGTTCGGCGCCGCGAGCCGGTGGGACAGCAGGTGCAGCCGCAGGTACCCGTCGGCGGTGTCGACGGGCTCGGCGTCGAGGTCGACCACGGTCAGCACGGTCTCGGTCCGGACCGCGCGGGCCGCGTCCACGGCGACCAGGGCCGCGAGCTCCTCGGGGCACTCCGCGGCGGCGGGCACGTCGCCCAGCGCGGGCTGCGGGTACCAGGCGTCCAGCACGGTTCCGGAGTCGGTGACGGTGGCCAGGCCCCATGCCCAGGCGGTGCGGTCGGTCATGGCGTCCAGCCTAGGGGCCGTCGGCGAGGGGGTGGTCGTCCGCGGGTAGGGTCGCGGGCGTGACGACGACCACCCCGCTGGACCTGACCGCCGACCTCACGACGCTCACCGCCGCGGTCTGCGACCTCGCCTCCGTGAGCGGCGCCGAGGCGGCGCTGGCCGACGCGGTCGAGGCCGCGCTGCGCGGGTACCCGCACCTCGAGGTGCTGCGCGACGGGGACGCGGTGGTCGCGCGCACGCACCTCGGCCGGGCGTCCCGGGTCGTGGTCGCCGGGCACATCGACACCGTGCCCGTCACCACGGACCCCGCCAACCTGCCGACCCGGCTCGAGGGCGCGGGCGCCGACGCGGTGCTGTGGGGCCGCGGCACGGTCGACATGAAGGGCGGCGTCGCGGTCCAGCTGGCGCTCGCCGCCGCGCTGACCGAGCCGACCCGCGACGTCACCTGGGTGTTCTACGACCACGAGGAGGTCGAGGCCTCGCTCAACGGCCTGGGCCGGATCGCGCGCGAGCACCCGGACTGGCTGGCGGCCGACTTCGCCGTGCTGTGCGAGCCGACCGACGCGGGCCTGGAGGGCGGCTGCAACGGCACGCTGCGCGCCGAGGTCCGGGTGCCGGGCGTGGCGGCGCACTCGGCGCGGGCCTGGACCGGCGTCAACGCGATCCACGGGGCCGCCCCGGTCCTCGCGGCGCTCGCGGCGTACGAGCCCGCGTCCGTCGAGGTCGACGGCCTGGTGTACCGCGAGGGGCTCAACGCGGTGCTGATCAGCGGCGGCGTCGCGACCAACGTCGTCCCGGACCGTTGCGTCGTCACGGTGAACTACCGGTTCGCCCCGTCCCGCTCCGTCGACGAGGCGGAGGCGCACGTGCGCGACCTGTTCGACGGCTACGAGGTCGTCGTCACCGACTCGGCCGCCGGCGCCCGCCCCGGGCTGGACGACCCCGCCGCGGCGGAGTTCGCCGCCGCGGTGCTCGGCGTCACCGGCGGGGCGCCCGCGCCCAAGTACGGCTGGACGGACGTCGCGCGGTTCTCCGCGCTCGGCGTGCCCGCCGTGAACTTCGGACCGGGCGACCCGCTGCTCGCGCACAAGGACGACGAGCGGCTGCCGGTCGCGCAGCTGGACCTCTGCCACGACGCGCTCCGGGCCTGGCTGACGGCCTGACCCGACCCGTCACGCGGGGTTCACCCGGGCGCCGCCGGGGGTGCCGGTGCGTACAGGGCCGCGGACCGTAGAGTCGGGGCCATGAGCGACGACGGCGTTCCCGTGCCGGGTTCGGGCTACCGCAAGGGCCCCGTGCTGCTGCGGCGCGGGCAGATCCCCACCACCACGTCCGACCAGCGGCTGCTGTCCGGCGGCGACGGTGCCGACTGGCTGCACGGCGACCCGTGGCGCGTGATGCGGATCCAGAGCGAGTTCGTCGAGGGCTTCGGCGCGCTGGCCGAGCTCGGCCCGGCGGTCAGCGTGTTCGGCTCCGCCCGGACGCTGCCCGAGCACCCGGACTTCGCGCTCGGCGAGGAGGTCGGCCGGCTGCTGGCCGAGGCCGGCTACGCGGTCATCACCGGCGGCGGCCCCGGGATCATGTCGGCCGCGAACAAGGGCGCGTCCGAGGCGGGCGGCCTGTCGGTCGGACTCGGCATCGAGCTGCCGTTCGAGCAGGGCATGAACCCGTGGGTCGACCTCGGGGTCAACTTCCGGTACTTCTTCGCCCGCAAGACGATGTTCGTGAAGTACGCCGAGGGCTTCATCGTGCTCCCGGGCGGCTTCGGCACCTTCGACGAGCTGTTCGAGGCGCTGACCCTGGTGCAGACGCACAAGGTCACCGAGTTCCCGATCGTCCTGGTCGGCACCGACTACTGGCAGGGACTGCTCGACTGGCTGCGCGGCCCGGTGCTGGAGCGCGGCATGATCCGCGAGGCCGACCTGGAGCTGATCCGGCTGGTGGACGACCCGCGGGAGGCCGTGCGCATCGTGCGCGACCGCGGGGCCGAGCTGCGCGCCGCCGAGCGCGCGGCAGCCGCCGCGGCCGAGCGCGCGCAGGAGGAGGCCGAGGCGGAGGTGGCGGACGAGGCGGAGGACGCCGCGGGTGGGCGCTGAGCCCGCCGAGCCCGCGGGCGTCCCGGCGCCGGGCGCGCCGCTGCTGCTGCGCGGCCGCTGGTTCGGCCCCGGCCGCCCGGTCGTCATGGCGGTGGTGAACCGCACCCCCGACTCGTTCTACGCCGCCGCCCGGTACGACGACGCCGGCGCCGACGCGGCGGTCGCCCGGGCCGAGGAGGAGGGCGCCGACCTGGTCGACCTGGGCGGCGTCCGCGCGGGCCGGGGACCCGCCGTCGACGTCGCCGAGGAGATCGCGCGGGTCGTCCCGCTGGTCGAGCGCGTCCGCGGGCGGCACCCGGACCTGCTGGTCAGCGTCGACACCTGGCGGGCCGAGGTCGCGCGCGCCGCCGCGGACGCGGGCGCCGACCTGCTCAACGACACCTGGGCGGGGCACGACCCGGCGCTGGTCGAGGTCGCCGCCGAGCGCGGGCTGGGCGTGGTCTGCTCGCACACCGGCGGGCTGCCCCCGCGGACCGACCCGCTGCGGGTGTCGTACCCGCTGCCCGACGACGCGCCCGCCGGCGCGGACCCGCGGGACGGGGTGCTGCTGGACGTGCTCGCGACGCTGCGGGCGGCGGCCGCGCGCGCGGTCGACCTCGGCGTGCACCCCGCGAGCGTGCTGGTGGACCCGACGCACGACTTCGGCAAGAGCACCTGGCACTCCCTGCACCTGGTCCGGCGCACCGCCGCGCTCACCGCGCTCGGGCACCCGGTGCTCGTCGCCCTGTCCCGCAAGGACTTCGTGGGGGAGACGCTGGACCTGCCGCCCGAGGACCGGCTCGAGGGCACGCTCGCGGCGACATCGCTGGCCGCGTGGCTCGGCGCCCGGGTGTTCCGCGCGCACGACGTCCGGGCGACCCGGCGGACGGTCGACATGGTGGCGGCCCTCCGCGGCGACGCGCCCCCGGCGCGGGCCGTGCGGGGCCTGGCGTGACGGCGGGTCCGGGGAGCGCGGCCGCCCAGGACGCCGCCCCGGCGCGCCGCGCCCTCGACCCCCGCACCTGGCCGTGGTGGGCGCAGGCGCTCGCGGTGTACGCCGCGGCCCGCGCCTTCTCGGCCGTCGTCCTGCTGGTCGTCGCCACCCGGCAGGTGGCCAGCGGCTGGACCGGCGCGTCCCCGGGGTACGCCGACTACACGGGCCTCATGTGGGACGCGACCTGGTACCGGACGATCGCGGAGGGCGGCTACCCGGCGCAGCTGCCGGTCGGGGCCGACGGGGTGGTGCAGCAGAACGCCTGGGCGTTCTTCCCGCTGTACCCGTTCCTGGTGCGCGCGCTGATGTCCGTCACCGGCGGCTCGTGGGCGGTGGTCGCCCCGACCGTCTCGCTGCTGGCCGGCGCCGGCGCCGTGCTGCTCGTGCACCGCGTGGTCGTCCGCGGGGCGCCCCGCGCCGTGGCCGCGCGACCGGGGCTGCCGCTCGCGACGGTGCTGCTGGTGAGCGTGTTCCCCACGTCCGTCGTGCTGCAGGTCGGGTACACGGAGTCGCTCGCGCTGCTGCTGGTCGCCGCGTCGCTGCTCGCGATCGTCACCCGGCGGTACGGCTGGGCGTGCGCCGCGGTGCTCGCGCTCGGGTTCACCCGCGCGGTCGCGCTGCCGATGGCGGTGGTCGTCGCCGTGCACGCGTTCGTGCGGTGGCGGGAGTGGCGTGCCGCCGGCGAGCGCCCGCGCGGCCGGGACCTGGCCGGGATCGGCGCGGTCGGGCTCGCCGCGGTGGTGTCCGGGTTCGCGTGGCTCGCGATCTGCGGCTGGGTCACGGGCGTGCCCGACGCCTACCTGCAGACCCAGGAGGCCTGGCGCGGCGCGGCCACCACCGCGCCGTTCGCGGGCTGGTCCTACGTGCCGGCGTTCTGGTTCGGCGACGCGTGGCCGCTGGTGGTGCTCGCCGCGGGGGTGTTCGTGGTTGCGTGCCTGGTCACGCCCTCGGCGTGGCGGCTGGGTCGCGAGCTGCACGCCTGGTCGGCGGCCTACCTGCTCTACCTCGCCGCCGCCGTGGAGCCGGGCAGCAGCCTGGCGCGGTTCCTGCTGCTGGCGTTCCCGCTCGGCGCCGCGACCGCGGGGCTCGTCACCCGCCCACGGGCGGCGCGGTGGGCGTGGACCGGCGCGGTGGTGGCGCTCATGCTCGTGCTCCAGGTGGTCTGGGTGTGGCACATCTGGCGGTTCGTGCCGCCGGCCGGCTGGCCGCCGTGACGGCCGGCGGACCGCGCCCGGCGGCCGCCGCAGGGGCCTGACGAGGGGGTTGGCGCACCCGCCGCGCGTCGACGGCCCCGCCTTGTCGCCCCGGTGAACTAGACTGAGGCCTGGACATCCGGGAGCCGGAGGCCCGCTCCTGCCCGTCCCGCCCCCCGCGGACGCGGACGGACCGGGCGCCCGGACGCCCAGCTGACGACGCGAAGGAGAGCCCCGCATGGCCGCGATGAAGCCGAGGACTGGTGACGGTCCGCTCGAGGTGACCAAGGAGGGCCGCGGCATCGTCATGCGGGTCCCGCTCGAGGGCGGTGGCCGACTCGTCGTCGAGCTCAACGCGACCGAGGCGCAGGAGCTGGGCGAGGCCCTGACCTCCGTCGTCTCCTGACCGCGCGGGACCCCCTTCCGACGTGGCTCGCTCCCTGACCCCTCCCGCCGTGCGCATCGGCCGCGCGGTCCCGGCGGTCGGCCTCGCGGCCGGCTCGCTGGCGACCTCGGGGCTGCTGCTCGAGGCCGGCGTCGACGCGGTGGCCGTCCCGGTCGCCCCGGCGGCGCCGGACGACACCGACCTCCAGCCGCGCCGCGGCACCGCCGACGCGGCGGCGCGGTACGGCATCGACCTGGCCGAGCTCGCGGAGCGGGCCGGGCTGACCGGCACCGCCGGCGAGGCGTGGACGCTGCTGCTCCCGCGCCCCGTCGGCAGCGCCACGGGCGACCTGCCCTGGGCCGGCCTGCCCCGGCGGCTGGTGCTGGTCGGCGTCGGCGACGGCACCCCGGACGAGCTCCGGCGTGCCGGGGCCGCGCTGGCCCGCGCCACCCGCGGCCTGCGCCGGGTGCTGACCACCGTCGCCACCGAGCCCGGCGCCGACGGCCCCCCGGCCGTGCGCGCGTTCGCGGAGGGCTACCTGCTCGCCGCCTACCGCGTGCAGCGGATCGGCGCGCCCGCGTCCCCGAAGGAGGCGCCGGCGGAGGAGCTCGTCGTCGTCGGCCGCGAGGGCGTCCGCGTGCAGGCCGCGCTCGACGAGGCCGTGCGCGGCGCGACGGCCACCTGGCTGGTGCGCGACCTCGCCAACACCCCGTCGAGCACCAAGGACCCGGCCTGGGTGGCCGACCGCGCGTCCGAGCTGGCCCGCGCCGCGGGCCTGCGGGTCGAGGTCCTCGGCCCGCGCGAGCTCGAGACGCAGGGCTTCGGCGGCATCCTCGCCGTCGGCCGCGGCTCGGCGTCGACCCCGCGGCTGGTCACCGTCACCTACGACCCGGCCGGGCCGGCGGGCGGCCCCGCGCGCCGCGCGCAGCACGTCGTCGTGGTCGGCAAGGGCATCACCTACGACACGGGCGGCCTGTCCATCAAGCCGCGCGAGGCGATGGTGCCGATGAAGACCGACATGGCCGGCGCCGCGGTGGCGCTGGCGACGGTGCTCGGCGCGGCCGCCGCCGAGCTGCCGCACCGGGTCACCGCGGTGCTGCCGCTCGCGGAGAACCACTTCGGGGCCGCCTCGTACCGGCCGGGCGACGTCCTGCGGATGTGGGGCGGGCGCACGGTCGAGATCGCGAACACCGACGCCGAGGGCCGCCTGGTGCTCGGCGACGCGCTGGCCTGGGCCGACGCGACGCTCGACCCGGACGTGCTCGTGGACGTCGCGACGCTCACCGGCGCGGCGAGCCTGGGCCTCGGCAAGCAGCACGGCGCCCTGTACGCGACCGACGCGCGGCTGACCGCCGCGCTCGAGGCCGCCGGGGCCGAGTCGGGCGAGCCGGTCTGGCCGATGCCGCTGGTCGAGGACTACGCCGACGCCGTGCGCTCCACCGTCGCCGACCTGCGGCACGTCCCGCAGGACGCGAAGTACGGCGGCGGCTCGATCACGGCGGCGCTGTTCCTGCGCGAGTTCGTGGGCGCCCGGACCTGGGCGCACCTCGACATCGCGGGGCCGGCGCGGTCGACGGCCGACAAGCACGAGGTCACCGAGGGCGCGACCGGGTTCGGCGCGCGCCTGCTGCTGCGCTGGCTCGCGGCGCTGCGCTGACCCGGCACGAGACGAGGACGGCCGCCGACCCCGTGGGGTCGGCGGCCGTCGTCGTCCGGGGGCCGGGGGCCGTGGGCCGGTGGCGTCAGCGGCGGACGGCCACGAGCAGGCCGTCGCCCACCGGGAGCATCGCCGGCATGAGCCGGTCGTCCTCGCGGACCAGCCGCCCGGTCTCGCGCACCAGCGTCGTCGCCTCGTCGCGGCGCGCGGGGTCGGCGACCCGGTCGTGCCAGAGCGCGTCGTCGACCGCCAGGACCCCGCCGGGCCGCAGCAGCCGCACGGCGCGCTCGACGTAGGCGGGGTAGCTCTCGATGTCGGCGTCCACGAACACCAGGTCGTACGCGCCGTCGGTCAGCCGCGGCAGCACGTCGAGCGCGCGGCCCGAGATCGTGCGGGTGCGCGCGGCGCGGACGCCCTCCTCGGCAAAGGCCTGCTTGGCCGCGCGCTGGTGCTCCACCTCGACGTCGATGGTGGTGAGCACGCCGTCCGTGGGCATCCCGCGCAGAAGGTGCAGCCCGCTGACCCCCGCGCCGGTCCCGACCTCCACCACCGCCCGTGCCCGCGAGGCCGCGGCGAGCACGGTGAGCGCGGCGCCGGTGCCGGGCTGCACCGGCGTGCAGCCGAGCTCGCCGGCGCGGTCCCGCGCGCGCAGCAGGGTGTCGTCCTCGGGGACGAAGCCCTCGGCGTAGACCCAGCTCGCGGCCTTGTCGGTGGCGATGGTGTCCTCCTGGTCTCCGGGTCGTGCGGGGGAGTCGTGCGCGGCTCGCGCGGCGGCCGGTGCGCGGACGTGCGCGGGCGCTGGCCAGCCTAGTGCGCGGTGCGGGCCGCGGCGGCGCGGCGCCCCGGGCGGCCGGCGGGTGGGCGACGGCGGCCCGCGACGTCACCCGCTCGCGCGGGAACCGGGCGGGACGTGTGCGCGTTGTGCGAGGACAGGGGTGGACCGGGTTCGCACCCGGCCCCGCGTCCTGGGACACTGGGTCCCTGGGACCTCGTGCCGCACCCGCGGCCCCCGACGCAGAAGGACGTGGATGGCGACCTCGTTGCCCGATCCGGACTGGCAGCCCCCGACCTGGGAGGCGATCGTCCGGGAGCACTCCGCGCGCGTGTACCGCCTCGCCTACCGGCTGACCGGCAACCGGCACGACGCCGAGGACCTCACGCAGGAGGTGTTCGTCCGCGTCTTCCGGTCGCTGTCCACGTACACCCCCGGCACGTTCGAGGGCTGGCTGCACCGGATCACGACCAACCTGTTCCTCGACGGGGCCCGCCGCCGCCAGCGCATCCGCATGGACGCGATGGGCGAGGACGGCGACCGCTACCCGGCCACCGACGCCGGGCCCGAGCGCGCCTTCGAGCACGACAACCTCGACGTCGACATCCAGCGCGCCCTCGACGAGCTGCCCCCCGAGTACCGCGCGGCCGTCGTGCTGTGCGACATCGAGGGGCTGTCGTACGAGGAGATCGCGGTGACGCTGGGCATCAAGCTCGGCACCGTGCGCTCGCGCATCCACCGGGCGCGGGCGCGGCTGCGCGTGGCGCTCGAGCACCGCGCGCCGGCCTCCGTGCGCGCCGCCGCGGCCCAGGAGCCCGCGGGCGACCGCTCGTCCGAGGTGACGGCCCCGGCGGGTGCCCGGTGAACGGGCACCTCGGCGACCGGGTCAGCGCCCTCGTCGACGGCCAGCTCGGCCCCGCCGCCGCGGAGCGGGCGCTGGCGCACGTCGCCGGGTGCCCGCGGTGCGCGGCCGACCTCGCCGCGGCGCGGGCCGCCCGGCGGGTGCTCTCCGACTGCGACGACGTCCGCCCCGCCGGCGACCTGACGGCCCGGCTGCTCGCGCTGGGCGGCGCGCCCGTCCCCACGGGCGTGGACGCGGGGGCCCGCGCCGCGGCGCGCCCGATGGACCCGTTCGTCCCGCCGTCGGCCGTGCGCGGCGCCGCGGCCTTCACGGGAGCGCCTCCCACGGCCGGCTCCGGCATCGGGGGGCTGCTCGGCCGCGGCCCGTTCGGCGAGGGCGTCCTGGGCTCGCGCTCGGTCCTGGGCGGCTCCGTCCTGGGCTCGCGGCGCCTGCTCGGCGACCGGCCCGTCGTCGGGAGCGCGCCGGGTGCCACCGCCGCCGCGACCCGCCGCGGCCTGCGCGCCGCCGTCGGCTCGATCACCGGCCTCGGCGTCGTCGCCGTCGGGCTGTTCCTCCTGGGCGACCGCCCGACGGTCGCCCCGGTCACGGAGTCCGCCGAGGCCCTGCAGCTGCTCGGCGACGCGAGCACCGTCGCCGTCCCGGTCGTCGCCGGCGCCGGGGGCGGTTCCACGTCCGGCCCCGCCGCGGGCGCGTCGACGCAGGACTACCTGGACTGGATGCGGGCCGAGGGCTGGACCTGCCCCGAGCAGGTCCCCGACGGCTGGGCCGTGACCGCCGTGCACCTGCGCGACGAGGGCAGCACCCTCGAGGTCGACCTGTCCGGGCCGACCGGGGACGTCGTGGTCACCGAGCAGCACGGCCGGCTCGACGTGTCGGCGCTCACCGCCGCCGAGCCCGTCGACGTCGAGGGCCGCACCGTCTACCTGCTGTCCGCCGAGCCGTGGCACGCCGCCTGGCAGTCGGGGGACACCGTGGTCGAGGTCGTGTCGTCCCGCACCGGGCCGGGCGGCGCCGCCGCCGTGGTCGCGCAGTTCCCCGAGGGCCAGTTCGACGCGGGGCTGAGCGCCCGCCTGACCCGCGGGTGGGACACGTTCGCCGCCGCGGTGCACCTGCCGTGACCGGACCCGACGACCGCGCCGGGGACGGGGCGGGGGACGGGACCGCCGGGCAGCGCGGGACGGGCGAGCGCCCCGGGGCGGCCGACGAGCGCCCCGGGGCGGCCGACGAGCGCCGCGGGGCCGCCGACGAGCGCCCCGGGCCCGCGCCGGTCGACCCGTTCGCGCCGCCGCCGTCCGCCCCGCGTGGCTGGACGCCGCCGCCCGCCTAGGGCGCGCCGTCC
>NZ_JAGXJG010000130.1:0-741 GCF_019091725.1 Cellulomonas sp. GbtcB1
TCGTCGCGATGAACGCCGTGAACTTCGTCGACGGGCTGGACGGGCTCGGGTGCCCTTTGTTGTATTCCTGGTTTGATCAATTATCCTCTATATGAATGATGTACACAGTAAAGGGATTAAATTACCGTAACACCGTACTATGTATTTTATCCTTAAAACTCTTGACCCCGTATAAATGATATTTCAGCTTATGTGAAATGAGATCTCCACCATTTATTTTCGTTTGGTCAAGCTCGAAGGAGATCATCCTTTGCTTACTATTCGCCAGGTAGAAGCTATAGATTCCATGTTTATGCTAGCACTCCCACTCAATTGCACTACCGTGTTCCCAAAATGTACGTATCACCCTGACCCAAAAGTAGGCTTAACTAATAAATCAAAGAACATGAATAGTATTCCTGAGTTGAGCCCAACCATATCAGGATTTAGATTCTTTTAATCTTAAGATCAACTACTGATATTGACTTGGAAAGATATATATAACGGTAAGTTTGTAATATCTTAACTTAGTTGCAATATCGGTCCAGTCCAATGTATACTCCATACATTCGAAACTAGTATACTTTACTAATTTCTTGGAAAGAACATAACACTTACTCCAAGTGTAAGTACACATCATCGCTGATTATCACATTAGTGTAAATCCAATAACACTGATGAAACAGGGACCAAAACTATTGATTCATATGATCACAAACACATTCCACTGTGTTGGCGATACTGTAAATGTGAATAAACATA
>NZ_JAGXJG010000131.1:0-712 GCF_019091725.1 Cellulomonas sp. GbtcB1
GTCCCGCTCCAGCCGCTCGATGGTGCGCCGGCGCTCCTCCAGCCGCCCCTTCCACTCCCGGGACAGCCGTCGCCACTCGCCGGTGGTCGGGGCGCGGTCGACAATTATTTTCGAAATTAATTATTTAATTTAAAATTAAATAAATCCTACATCCAACTATCCAGTTCATCTTGTTGCAGGAGTATCTGTTTTAGCTTATGTGTAAGTTTTATAAAACCTATTATTGCTTGATCTAAATTGCCATGGTTAACTTGTTGACAGATCCAATGATCTGATTTTAACCCATGGTTCAATTGTCAATAGGTCAAGTAAATAATTTGTAACAGGTAAATTTTACATTCTTCTTTCATTTATGTATGACCTAGTAACATGATAGGATCCATCCAAATGTGCATGCCTGTGTGAGCCTATATGTTTAATTTCTGTTATAGATACATATAGGTTGTTGTTGCTAAATAAAATATCATAGTTTTTGATAGATTTTATTTAGGCCCATTTAGTTTTTGGGCCTATTCAATTAATAACAGTTGTTCATTTTAAGGTTAAATTCCTCTCTTTTGGGCCTTGTGTGAGAGTTGGGAGCCATAGAAGTGGGTACGACATACTGAACCCAGCACCCCCTCACATGAACCACCCCAATTGTGAAGGCCCATTTGCCTGATTTGAATGACTGTACTAGGTTAATTACACTAGTTTAACCTAATTAAAATTG
>NZ_JAGXJG010000132.1:0-668 GCF_019091725.1 Cellulomonas sp. GbtcB1
CGATGACGGCAACGGCCTGCTCCCCTGGGTCGAGGAGAAGCCCGAGGAGCTGGGCGGCGAGGAGCCGGTGCTGTTCGACGAGACCGACGGCACCGCCTTCGAGGCGGTCGCGGACACCGCGCCCGACGTGATCCTCGCGGCCTACTCTGGCCTGACGCAGGAGGACTACGACACGCTGAGCGAGATCGCCCCGGTCGTCGCGTACCCCGAGGAGCCCTGGGCGACCTCGTGGCGCGACATGATCCTGGTGAACGCCGCCGGCATGGGCATGGAGGCGGAGGGCGAGGAGCTCGTCGCCGAGCTCGAGGGCGAGATCACCGACACCGTCGCCGCGCACCCGGGCCTGGAGGGCGTGTCGACGATGTTCCTCACGCACGTCGACACCACCGACCTCAGCACCGTGAACTTCTACACGGCCAAAGACACCCGCGCCGCGTTCTTCGCGGACCTGGGCCTCAGCACGCCCGCCGCGGTCGAGGAGGCGAGCGCGTCCGGCGAGTTCTCCGGCTCCGTCAGCGCGGAGCAGGTCGACCTGTTCGACGACGTCGAGCTGATCGTCACCTACGGCGTCCAGGCCCTGGTCGACACGCTCAAGGCCGACCCCCTGCTGTCGCAGATGCCGGCCGTGGCGAGCGACGCGATCGTGTTCCTGGACGGCTCGGGCCCGC
>NZ_JAGXJG010000133.1:0-651 GCF_019091725.1 Cellulomonas sp. GbtcB1
GCCGAGGCCCCCGCCGCCCCTGCCCGGCGGTCACGCCGCGCCACCCGTCCCGCCGGGGCCGGCGCCGCCGCGTCCTCTGCCGCGCCGGAGGCGGCCGCCGCTCCCGCCGTCGAGGCCCCCGCCGCCCCGGCGCCCGAGGCCGTCGAGGAGGCGGACGAGGACGCCGTCATCGAGCAGCCCGAGGACGAGCAGGTCGCCGAGGCCGTCGAGCAGGCCGAGGAGACCTCCGCCGCCGCGCCCGAGAGCCGCCTGGACGTGCTCGCCGAGCTCGGCCGCAGCCAGTCCGCCGGTGAGCGTGAGCCGGCGCGCCGGTCCCGCGGTCGTCGGTCGGGCTCCCGCAAGGCCGGGGCGCCGGACGCCGCCGCGTCGGACGTCGCCGAGCAGCAGCCCGCCGCCGAGCAGCCCGCCGCGACCGAGCCGCAGCCCACGGCCCAGAAGCCCGCCGCCGACAAGCCCGCCACCCGGCAGCCCGCCGGCCAGAAGGCGGACCAGGACCGCGCCGCCTCGGCGCGCCTCGCCACGACGGCCCTGCTGTTCCAGGCACCCGAGGCCCCGCGCCGCCGGCGCCGCGCCCAGGCCCCGTCCGGCTCGCCCGAGGCGATCTCCGCCGCGGCGCAGGCCGACCTCGAGGCCGCGCAGGCCGCCGAGGCC
>NZ_JAGXJG010000134.1:0-650 GCF_019091725.1 Cellulomonas sp. GbtcB1
TTATTCGATACAAGATGATCCCATTGCCTCTGTTGTCTTGACACAACCGAAGACGTCAATACCATTTAGTTTTCATAGACATAATTCACGGTACCTTGTCGTAGTGGGAGAGTTTCTAGGAAGTCACCTTCTTATGACATGGGAGACACTAGTGATTAAAATCCATTGTGAGTTTAAACAAGTAATGGATTGTCAAAATCAGAAACTAAGAAGAAAAGCCAATAGAACTATGGTTTAATCCATTCACATGGAATAACCTAAAGTTTTCTATTACAAGGACAAGAAAGGAAATTTTGTTAGTAAGTCTATTCAATGGACTTAACAAAACTTCCTGTTCCTAGTATTATAGGTTTGAGTTTATCTAAACCTATGGCTTGTGGTATACCTGGTAATTACTTACTCTAATGCAAGCAACTTACTTTAGTAAGATGCTGAAGCATTTTCTTTCTAATGGCAATCTATAGAAGCTTCACAACTTCTTAGGTATAGATTTTATTTATCTAAGGAAAAGTCTCAACTATTCCAGAAAAGATAAAGCCATGAAATAATTTCTTAAATCAACAGTGAGAGGTCTCAAATATGCTTTAGTATGCTTAGACCAGACACCTGCTGTTGAGTGGGAGTAATGAGTAGGTATCATATTAATCCAG
>NZ_JAGXJG010000135.1:0-639 GCF_019091725.1 Cellulomonas sp. GbtcB1
GGCCCGGGGCGGGGGCCCGGGCGATCCCGCCCCCCTGCCGCTGACCGCCGGCCAGCCCTGGCGGTCGGCGGCCGGCCAGGGCGGGGTCGAGGCCGACGTCCGCCAGCAGTCCCGCTACGGCGCGCGCCCGCTCGCCGCGCGGCAGGGACAGCCCTTCCGCGACCGCCGACCCCACGCGCTGGCGCGGGTCGAGCGTCTCGGGGCCGTCCTGGAACACCGGCTGCACCGCGGCGCGGTAGGCGCGGCGGCCGGCGGCGTCCAGCCGGTCGGGCGCGGGGCCGCGGTACCGGACCTCGCCGCCGACGGGGCGGAGCAGACCGAGCGCGGCGCGCGCGGCGGTCGACTTGCCGGGGCCGGCCTCGCCGGTGGGCGCGACGGGCGCGCCCTCCGCCACGGCGAGGTCGAGGCCGTGCACGACGGTCCGCCTCCCGTACGCCAGGTCGGCGCCGGACAGCTCGATGATCGGGGCCTCAGGCACCGGTGACCTCCTCCTCGGTGGCGCGGCCGTGGCGCAGCCGCGGCACCGCGTCCAGCAGCGCGCGCGTGTAGGGCACCGTCGACCGGTGCAGCACGTGGTCGACGTCGCCCGCGTCCACCACGGCGCCGTCCTGCATGACGACGACGTGGTCGGCGACGGTC
>NZ_JAGXJG010000136.1:0-617 GCF_019091725.1 Cellulomonas sp. GbtcB1
CATATTAAATTCTTATTTTTGAATTTCAATTCTAAATTTCGAATTTAATGAGAATTTATTTATTAGAATAATAAAGAAAATACATTCTAAATAATGCGCTTTATTATTATTAAGATATTCGTTCTCCATTGTGGGTTTTACACCGCGTTTGTTTTAGTGAGTAATCCTCCCTAATGGAGGAACGTTCATTAGAAATTTCGCACCGTTTAACCTCGCATGATAAGTGGTTTGTAAGTGTTTTGTGTGGTATAGACCACCCTAATGGTGGCGACCATACTTGACTTGCAAATTATGATACAATGGTGGAAGCTCATAAGATAGAATTGCCTTGACTCTCGCCTAAACGGGACACTGATATCAGTTTGTTGAAAACCTTGGAAATTATTTAGGATTGTAAGTTTTAGTATTTTCACTTGTCATTCCTACTTACTATATGTTTATAATTTCTGAATTGTGTATGAATTTATATTGAACCATGTTATTTTCTGTTATTAAGTTGTAGTTTAATTTCGAATCTTCATTGTTGGTCTAACTTGTTTTGTTTATCTAATGAGATAAATAGTGGTCGACAGGGTGAGGGTGAGCATGACGATCGCGCCGGTGAGGCCGGCCGGCGC
>NZ_JAGXJG010000137.1:0-617 GCF_019091725.1 Cellulomonas sp. GbtcB1
GTGATCGGGATAAACCCTACCAACACTCGTACAATGTTAGTACGTAGTGTATGTGGTACAGTGGTTGTACCCTAGCATGGAACATTCTTATTCATCTGTTAAGCCTTGTAAATAGGTGTATGGGCACTTAGATACAAGTCTTTATAATGTGATATGTCATATGCTTTTCTTACTGAGTCTGTCGACTCACAGTTCTACGTTGATGTGTAGGTAAAGGCAAGGCTGGAGCTGATGGACCGTGAGCGAGCTTATGAAGGTTGTACATGTCGGGGCGGTTAGGCCTGGAGCGTAGGATCCTCGGGACAGCAAGGCTGAATTTTTGTAACCGGTCGTTAGACGACCTTTATTTTGTATCTCAGTTAAACAGTTAAATCTTTTTGTAAATGATTTTGTAATCGGGATTTCGAGTCTTTTGTATAAATATTTTACAAGTTTAATTAAAAAGCAAAAATTTTAATTAATCACGTTTTCCATAAACCTCGTTGATTAGCAACGAGCTGCACAGTACGTTTAAAAATCACGTAGTACGCCTAAGGTAGTTAGGGTGTTACACCTAGGTGGCTCGGCTGGCCACTCTGCCAAACGCCGAACAGGATTTGGCAGTCCCAATGGAGGAG
>NZ_JAGXJG010000138.1:0-614 GCF_019091725.1 Cellulomonas sp. GbtcB1
TACTCCAGCCTGTACCGACGTGACAGGGTTGGATGGTTCGAAGCCAACATACATAACTAATGTAATCTAACAGGCTTCCTACATGCTCGCTAAACATGTAATCTACATATGCATACTGTTATACTAATCTTACCTGGATTCCGAATTCAGGTGTGCCGGTCAACCTGACTGGAACTTTAACTGCGCGGCAGATTACAGGCTCCTAAACCATAAAAATCACAACACTATAAGTGACACGCTAAATCACTTCCCGGGGACTTAAACTAGGAACTAAAAGTTTCCCTATCGATAAAAAGCATGGCAATACCCCCCCTAAAACATAAAAACGAGGAAAACTAGGGTCCCTGAATTTTCCCCAACCGGTAGACCGGTTGCCCAACCGGAATTCCGGTTCTGGGAATTTTCGAAACCCATCCGGAATTCCGGATGCACAACCGGAATTCCGGTTCCTCGCAGGCAGCAATCCTAAATATTCATAACTTGCACAATTCACCCCCAAATCACATGAAACCTTCCAGACCTGTTCTATACCTCCCCTAGAACATTTCTAAGGCAACAAAACCACCCAGATTGCACGAATTCAAAAACCACCATTAGAGCTCAAGCTTTGGGTT
>NZ_JAGXJG010000139.1:0-608 GCF_019091725.1 Cellulomonas sp. GbtcB1
GGCCTGGTCGAGCCCACGGGCGTCGTCGAGCTGTTCGCGTCCCCGCAGCACGAGTACACGCGGTACCTGGTCGCCGCGGGCGAGGAGGCCTGACATGGCGCTGCTGGAGCTGCGCGACGTCACCAAGACGTTCAGCGTCCGCGGGCGCACCGTGCACGCGGTGCGCGGCGTCGACCTGGAGCTGGACACCGCCCGCACGCTCGCCCTGGTCGGCGAGTCGGGATCGGGCAAGTCCACGCTCGGCCGGGTCGTCGCCGGCCTGCACGGGGCGACGTCGGGGACGGCGACGTTCGGCGGGTTCGACCTGCTGGGGCCCTGGGACCGCGAGCGCCGCCGGTCGGTGCAGATGGTGTTCCAGCACCCGTACCAGTCGCTCGACCCGCGGTGGACGGTCGACCGGATCCTCCGCGAGCCGCTGGCCCGGCTGACCGGGGTCCGCGGCGCGGCCGCGTCCGCTCGGGTCGCGGAGCTGCTGGACCTCGTCGGCCTGCCGGCCGAGATGCGCACCCGGCTGCCCGCCGAGCTGTCCGGCGGCCAGCAGCAGCGGGTCGCGATCGCCCGGGCGCTGGCGCCCGAGCCCGACCTGATCGTGCTGGACTAGCCCACCT
>NZ_JAGXJG010000014.1:0-72608 GCF_019091725.1 Cellulomonas sp. GbtcB1
CTCCGATCCGACTTCGGGGTGGCCGGGGCGCGGCCGACGGCAGCGGAGGTGCCGGGCGCCGCTCCGGTCGACCCCGGGTTCGCCCGGCCCACGACGTGGCGACCCGCGCACGAGCGTCCCGCCGGCCCCGGTCCGGTGGCACCGGCGACGACGGAGCCGCCCGGGTCGGCCCCGGCGGTCGGCCTGCCGCCGCGCGGCCCGCGCGGTCCGGTGGGTCCGGTCGGCCCGGTCGGACCCGGTCGCCCCGGCGGCGCCGTCCCGCCCGGCGCGGGTGCGCCGTACCCGCCCGCGCCCGGCGCCCCGGTCCCGCCCGAGCGGCCCTTCGACGTCGCCCGGCTGTTCGTGCTCGCGGGCGCCGGCCTGGTCGCCGCGGCGGCGCTCGTGTTCGCGTTCTTCTTCCTCGCCGACGCCCCGGGCCCGCGCGTCGCCGTGATGCTCGTCGCCACGGCCGCCGCCGTCGCGGGCACGCTCGCGCTGCGACGGAGCGGGCTCGGGTCGTCGGCGGAGGCGGTCGGCGGGCTGGTCGCGGCGCTCGCGGTCGTCGACGCCTGGATGATCGCGCTGCTGGTCGACGGGCCGGTGCGGTGGCTCGCCCTGGCGTCCTTGCTGCTCGCCGTCGGCCTCGGGCTGCCCGCGGCGGGTCTCGCCGTCCGGGTGCGTGCGTGGACCGTCGCCGTGCTCGTGCTGCCCGCCGTGCCGCTGTGCGTCGGCGCCGCGGTGGCGAGCGCCTGGGGCTGGCACCTCGCGCTGCTCGCCGCCGCCCTGGTGACGCTGGTGCGCGCCGGGTACCGCCGGGCCGTCGCGGCGCGGTTCGGCACCGACGGCGCCGTCGTCGACGCGCTGCTCGCCCTCGGCGCGCTGCTGCTGGTCGGCGCCGCGCTGCTCGCCGCGGTCGCCCTGCCGGAGCCGGTGCCCGGGTGGGAGACCGGCGGGTTCGCACTGGCCCTGCTGCTGTCGGCCGTCGTCACCCGCCTGCAGGCCGCCGCCGAGCGGCCGGCGTGGGGCGCGGCCGCCGCGTGGGAGTGGGTCGCCGGGGGCCTCGCCGTGCTGTCCGCCGGCGTCGCCGTCGCGTCCGTCCTGCCCGCGCCGCTGGGCACGGTCCCGCTCGCCGCCGCCGCCGCGTGGGCGCTCCTGGTGCTGGTCCCGCGCCTGCTGCCCGGCGACCGCGCCGCCGACCGGTCGTACCGCGCGCAGGTGGCCGGCGGCTGGACGGCCCTCGTGCTGGCCACGGGGCCCGGGACCGCGGTGGGCGTGCTCGAGGCGCTGGGCCTGCTCGGCGCGGTGGGAGCGGACGGGGGCGGAGCGCCCGCGGGCAGCGCCGGCTGGGCGCTCGACCCCGGTGCGTTCGCGCCGACGTCGTTCGGGGTGGGGGCCGGGCCGGTGCTCGCCGCAGTGGTGCTCGCGGGGGCGCTGGCCGCGGTCGGACGGGTGCCGCTCGCGCCGGTCGCCGAGTCGGTGCCGGTCGCGGTGCCGGTCGCGCCGGGGTCGGCCTCGGGCGTCGCCGCGCCGGCGAGCCGGCCCCTGCCGCCCGCCCACCCCCTGCCGCCCGCCCACCCCCAGCGCCCGGCCGCCCCGGCCCGCGCCACGGTGCTGCGGCAGCACGCCGCGGTGGTCGTCGGCCGGGCGTGCCTGCCCGTCGGGGTCGTGCTCGCCGCCTGGGTCGCGGTCCCGCTGCTGCGGCCGTGGTCGGTCCCGCTGCTGCTCGCCGAGCTGGCGCTCGCGGCCGCGCTCGTCGAGGTGGCGCGGCGGGTGCCCGCGGCGACGCGGGTCGAGGCGGTGCCCGGCGCCCCGGTGCTCCCGGGGGCGGGGATCCGCCCTGCCGACCGGGACGCCGCGGGTGCACCGCTCGTGCGGCCCGCCCCGCGACCCCCGTGGCGGGGCACCCTCGCCACGGCCGCGTTCGTCCAGCTCGCCTTCCTCGCCCTGCTGACCTGGGTGTCCCGGCCGACCACGGCGGTCGGCGCGGTCGCCGTCGTCGTCCTGCTGCTCCGGGCGCGCGCCCTGCTGCCGCGGGACGTCCGCGCGGTCCTGGTGGGGATCGCGACGGCCTACGCCGGCGCGGTGCTCGCGGCCGTGCTCGCGTGGTCGGGCTGGGACGGGCCCGGCGTGCTCGGCGGGGTCGCGGTCGCGCTGCTCGTCGTCGCGGCGGTGCTCGCCGTGCTGCCGCGGGTGGCCGACAACACCTGGCTCGGGGTGCTGGTCGTCGCGCTGGTCCCCGCGGTGCTCGCGATCGCGGCCGTCGCCGTCGACCGCACCTGGTGGGGAGCCGGCGCGGCGGCCGCGCTGCTGCTGGTCGAGGTGCTGCTGCTCGACACGCGCACGCGACCGGTTCCGGCGTGGGCGCGCGTCACCGCCGCCGCCCTCGTGCTGCCGACGGTCTCGGTGGTCGTCATCTGCGCCGGCGCCGTGCTCCTGCCCGGCTCCGGGTCGCCCGTCCTGCTGCCCGTCGTCGCGGTGCTGGCCTCGGCGGCCGCGGTGGCCGCCCCCGCGATCGGTGACCGCCTGCGCCGGCGCGCACCCGGGACCCCCGGCGACCACGCGCGGCTCGCGGTCGAGCTCGCCGCCGCCGGCACGGGCGCGGTCGCGCTGCTGCTCGGCATCACCCGCACGGCCACCGGGGCGGACACCGTGCTCGTGCTCTGCGCGCTGCTCGGCGCGGGGGCGACGGCCGTGGCGCTGCGGCCGGAGCGGCGGCTCGCGTGGTGGCCGGCCGCGGTGCTGTGGTGCGGCGTCGTCTGGTCCGCCCTGGTCTGGTGGGGCGTCGGGCTCGTCGAGGCGTACACCGCACCGCCGGCGCTGGCCGCGGTCGTGGTCGGCACGCTGCTCGCCCGCCGGGGGGACCGCTGGCGGCCGCTCGTCGCCGCCGGGGTCGCGCTGCTCGTGGCGCCGACGCTGCTGCTCGCCGTCGCGGGCCGGGACGTCGGGGTGCGGGCGGCCGTGCTGCTCGGCGTCGCCGCGCTCGCGGTGCTGGCGGGCGTCCTCCGTCGGCGTCCGGGCGCCGCGGGCTCGCGCGCCTGGGCGGCGCTCACCGAGCCGCTGCTCGTCGGCGGCGCGGCGGCGGCGCTCGCGGGAGCGGTCCGGTCGGCGCACCTCGCGGCGAGCACGCCCGTCGGCGGCGGCGTCGCCAACGCGCGGCTGTTCGGCGCGGCCCTACTGTGGTCGCTCGTCGGCGCGGTGCTGCTCGGCGCGCTGGGGCGGCTGCTCGTCGAGCGCCTCCCGGCGGTGCGGCGCTGGGCGCTCGCCCCGGCGATCGCGGCGTTCACGGTCGGTGCGCTCGTCGCCGTGCGGCCGTCCTGGGCGCTGACCTGGACCGGCTGGGTCGTCGAGCTCGGCCTGCTGGCGCTCGCGGTCGCCGCGGTGCGGTCCGAGGCCTCGCGGGAGCGCGGGCCGCTCGCCACCGACGTCCCGCCCGGCTGGGTGCTCTGGCTGGCGGCGCTCGCGTGGGCGATCGGCGCGTGGAGCCCCCGCGAGCTGCGCGTCGAGGTGTTCGCGCTGCCGCTCGGCCTCGCGCTGACGGCGATGGGCTGGGTGGCGCTGCGCGCGGCGCTCGCGGCCCAGGGCCCGGGCGGGCGCGGGCCCCTCGGTGCGCCGGGGGCCCCCGCCGGCTGGGCCTCGGCGTCGTCGGCCGCCCCCGCCGGCCCGCGTCCTGCGTGGCCCGTCGGCCGGGCGACCTCCGTCGCGACCCTGGCCCCCGGGATCCTGGCGACCCTCGGGCCGTCGATGCTCGCGATCTGGACCGACCCGATGACCTGGCGCGCGATCCTCGTCGTCGTCCTGGCGCTCGGGTTCATGCTCGAGGGGGCACGGGAGATGCTGCGCGCGCCGCTCGTCCTCGGCGCGGGCGCGTTGCCGGTCGCGGTGCTCAGCGTGTTCGCCGCGCAGCTCGGCCGGACGATCTCCGCCGGGCCGTGGCTGCTGACCCTGCTGGCGGCGGGCGGGCTGCTGCTCGTGCTCGGCGTGTTCGCGGAGCGGCGCCGGACGGCGGTGGCGGAGGGCCGGTCGACGGCGGGCGGCGTGCTGCGCTGACGCGCGAGCGGCGCTGCCGCGCGTGCTGCGCTGACGCGCGAGCGGCGCTGACGCGCGTGCTGCGCTGACGCGCGAGCGGCGCTGAGGGGTTGCGTGCGGCTCCCGGGCAGCGCGCTGCTGAGACGAGCCACCCGCCCACGTCGTGCGCACGTGCGTCGAGTGGATAACGGACACGTCGAGTGCCTATCCAGCGGATAGGCACTCGACGTGTTTGATGCTCACTCGCGGAGGCGCGGAGGCGCGGAGGCGCGGAGGCGCGGAGGCGCGGAGGCCGCCGCGGGTGGCGTGCGCTCAGCGCCGGGCGTCGCCCCGCGGCGCGGTGTCGGCGTCCAGCGCCGCCGCCCCGTCGGCCCCGGCGTCGGCGTCGCCGAGGCGCGTCGTCGCGGCGCCGGCCTCGGGTCCGCCGCCCACGGCGCCCGCTCCCGCCCCGGGCGCGCCGTCGAGCGTCGCACCCGAACCCGCCTCGCCCTCGACCCCGGTGCCCGCCCCGGCGCCGTGCCCGCCGGCGCCCGAGGCCCCCGCGCGCAGCACCCGCAGCGACCCGAGCACGGCCACGACGGCCAGCACGGCCGCGCCCACGACGACGAGGTACCCGCCGTGCGAGCCCTGCCGGTCGATGAGCAGCCCCGCGATCCACGACCCGACCGACACCCCCACGCCGAGCGAGGTTCCGACCCAGGTCAGCCCCTCGGTCAGCCGCTCGCGGGGCACCAGGTCCTGCACGAGCCCGTTCCCGTTGATCAGCGTCGGCGCGATCGCGAACCCGGCGACGAACATGACGACCGCGAGCATCGCCATCGAGTCGACGAGGACGAACAGCGACGCCCCCAGGGCGAGCGCGACCATGCCGATCGCGAACCGGCGCCACAGCGGCGTCGTCCAGTGCCGGGCGCCGTAGAGCAGGCCCGAGATCATCGACCCGCAGGCGAACACCGCGAGGATCACCCCCGCGAGCCCGGGCCGGCCGGACTCCTCGGCGAACGCCACGGTGCTGACGTCGGTGCCGCCGAAGATCGCGCCCATCGCGACGAACACGACCGCCAGCACGATCATGCCGCCCGAGCGCATCACGGAACGGCGGCGCACGGGGGTTCCGTCGGGGGCGGTGACGACCTGGCGCGGGTGCGGCGGCGGCTGGGTCGCGCGCTGCCCGAGGAACCAGAACCCGCCCAGCACCATCCCGACGACCGGCACGATCAGGCCGGCCGACGGCGTGACGGCGGTGGCGAGGGTCGTCGCGAGGATCGGGCCGACGACGAACACCAGCTCGTCCAGCGCCGACTCCAGCGAGTACGCGGTGTGCAGGGCGCGCGGGTCGTCGACGACGTGGGACCAGCGGGCGCGGACCAGCGCGCCGAACGACCCGACGGTCGCGCCGACGACCACCGCGGTCGCGTACAGCGACCAGACCGGCGCGTCGGCGAGCGCGCACGCCACCAGCCCGACGAGCGCGGTGGCGGACACCGCGACCGCCGGCCGCATGACCCGCGCCTGCCCGTGCAGGTCGACGAGGCGCGCGAGCTGCGGCGAGCAGATCGCCTGCGCCAGCACGTACGCCGCGGACACGCTGCCGGCGAGGCCGTACGAGTCGTACAGCGCCTCGATCATCAGCACGATGCCGATGCCGACCATGGACATCGGGAGCCGGGCGATCACCCCGGCGGAGGAGAACGCCAGCGCCCCCGGACGGGAGAGCACGTCGCGGTAGGGCCCCAGCACGCGGTCAGTGTCGCACCCCGCACCGACACGTCGCTCGCGCATTCCGGCGCCCCGTGCGGATACTCGGGGCATGACGACGCGCGTGACGGACGTGACCGACCAGCAGCGGTTCGAGATCACCGACGCCGAGGGCACCGTCCTCGGCGTCGCGGAGTACCAGCGGCGCCCCGGCGTCGTCGTGTTCACGCACACCGAGGTCGACCCGCGGCAGGAGGGCCACGGCATCGGGTCGACGCTGGTCCGCGAGGCGCTCGACGCCGTGCGCGCCGCGGGCGACCGGATCGAGCCGCGGTGCCCGTTCGTGCGCGCCTACGTCGAGGAGCACCCCGAGTACCGCGACCTCGTGGTCGACCCGGTCGGCTGAGCCCGGGCCGGCGGCCCGACCCGGCGGCGCGGTCAGCCGTGCAGCAGCGCCCCCACCGGCGTCGCGTCGAGGTCCCGCAGCAGCGCCGCGACGTCCTCGACCACGTCGGCGGCCCCGGCGTCCCGGAGCTCGGCCTCCGAGGTGCCGCCGGACAGCACGCCGACGCACGGCACGCCCGCCCGCACCGCCGCCTCGACGTCCCACACCGAGTCGCCCACGAACACCGCGCGCTCGGCCGGCACCCCGGCCAGGTCGAGCGCGGCGTGCACCAGGTCGGGCTCGGGCTTCGCCTCGTCGACGTCCTCGGCGCCGGTGATCTGCACGAGGTCGTCGACGTCGAGCGTCGCCCGGAGCTTCTCGAGCTCCTCCGGCGCCGCGGACGTCGACAGCACGACGCGCACGCCGCGGTCGGCCAGCGAGCGGATCAGGTCGCGCGCGCCGTCGAACGGCCGCAGCAGGTCCTCGAGCTCGGCGTACCGCGCGGTGTGCCGCTCCTTCGCCTCGTCCCCGAGCCGGTCGGCGTCGTCGCCCAGCAGCTCGCCGATCAGCCGGCCGGACCCCATCCCGATCCGCCGGTGCACGCGCCAGGCGTCCACCGGGTGGCCGACCTCCCCGAAGGCACGGACCCAGGCGTGCACGTGCAGGAAGTTGGAGTCGACGAGCGTGCCGTCGATGTCGAGCAGGACGGCGGTGGGTGCGTCGGTGCCGGTCATGCCTCCGGTCTAGCGGCTGGTCGTCCGGCCCGCGACCGGGGAGCGCCCGCCGCGCGGCCGCCCGGGGCGCGGGCTAGCGTGCGGCGGTGCCCCGTCCGAGCCGCCCCGCCCCCGCCCCGCGCTCCTGGGTGCTGGTCCCGGCGGTCGCCGCGCCCGTCGCGATGATCGGCGGCTGGCTGCTCGCCGAGGCCCTGGCGCCCGGGTTCGACCCGGTGTCCCGCACGATCAGCGAGCTCGCCACCGCCGCGGTACCGCGCCCGGGCGTGATGACCGCGGGCCTCCTGGTCACGGGGCTCGCCCACGTCGCGACGACCGCGGGGCTGCGCGGTGTGCCGCGGTCGGGCCGCCTCGTGCTCGCGCTCGGCGGCGTGGGGACGGCCGCCGTCGGCCTGCTGCCGCTGGACCGCGTCCCGTCGGCGCACGGGGTCGCCGCGGCCGTGGCGTTCGGGGCGCTGGCGCTGTGGCCCGCGGTGTCCGCGCGCCGGTCCGGGCCGTGGCCGCTGCGGGCGGCGGTGGCCGTCCCGGCGACGGCCACGCTGCTGGCGCTGCTGGGCTGGTTCGTCGTCGAGCAGGCCCGTGGCGGGGGCGTCGTGGGCCTGGCCGAGCGCGCGGTGGCGGGCGCGGAGTCGCTGGCGCCCCTGGCCGTGGTGCTCGCGCTGCGGGTGTCGCGCCGCCGCGCCGGGTCGTTGCCGAGGCCCGGCGCGGCGGGCGGTCTCAGGGGTTGAGGTACGAGCCCGGGTCCTGGTCGGACGGGCTGGCGTCCGGCATGGACCGGGCGACCTCCTCGTCCGAGACCTCCTCGTCGCGGATCTCGTCCACGTCCGGCTCGGTCAGGGCGTCGGGGGAGTCCTCGGGGAACGGTGTGACGTCCTCGCTCATCACTGCTCCTTCGCTGCGGTGGAGCGCCCCACGCTAGGCGCGTCCCCGCCGGTCCGCGCGTCGAGGACGGCACCCCGCGCACGACGGCGCCGCACCCGGGTGGGTGCGGCGCCGTCGGGGCGGCGGGGCCGGTCAGCCGCCGAGCGCGTCCGACACGACGTCCTTCGCGGCCTCCTGCACCTGCGTCAGGTGCTCGGGGCCCACGAACGACTCGGCGTAGATCTTGTAGACGTTCTCGGTGCCGGACGGCCGCGCGGCGAACCACGCGTTCTCGGTCGTCACCTTGAGGCCGCCGATCGCCGCGTCGTTGCCCGGCGCGGAGGTGAGCTTGGCGGTGATGTCCTCGCCCGCGAGCGTCGTGGCGGTCACCTGCTCCGGCGACAGCTTCCCGAGCGTGGCCTTCTGCTCGAGGGTCGCCGGCGCGTCCACCCGGGCGTACCAGGACTCGCCGAACCGGCCGACGAGCTCGGCGTGGTGCTGCGACGGGGACTTGCCGGTCGTCGCGAGGATCTCCGAGGCGAGCAGCGCCAGGATGATCCCGTCCTTGTCCGTGGTCCACACCGTGCCGTCCTTGCGCAGGAACGACGCCCCGGCCGACTCTTCGCCGCCGAAGCCGACCGACCCGTCGAGCAGGCCGGGGACGAACCACTTGAAGCCGACCGGCACCTCCAGCAGCCGGCGGCCCAGGTCGGCCGCGACCCGGTCGATCAGCGACGACGACACCAGGGTCTTGCCGATGGCGGCGTCCGCCGGCCAGCCCCGGCGCGCGCCGGAGTACAGGTACCGGATCGCCACCGCGAGGTAGTGGTTCGGGTTCATCAGGCCGGCGTCGGGCGTGACGATGCCGTGCCGGTCGGAGTCCGCGTCGTTGCCCGTCGCGACGTCGAACGGCGAGTCGCCCTGCATGGCGTTCACCAGGGATGCCATCGCCGACGGCGACGAGCAGTCCATCCGGATCTTGCCGTCCCAGTCGAGGGTCATGAACGACCACTGCGGGTCGACCCGCGGGTTCACGACCGTGAGGTCCAGGCCGTACCGCTCCGAGATCGCACCCCAGTACTCGACGGACGCGCCGCCGAGCGGGTCCGCGCCGATCCGCACGCCGGCCGACCGGATCGCGTCCAGGTCGAGCACGTGGGTCAGGTCGTCGACGTACGCGCCGAGGAAGTCGTGCTTGCGGGTGGTGTCGGCGGCGAGCGCGGCGTCCACGCCCACGCGCGGCACCCGGTCGACACCGCTCGCGAGCAGCTCGTTGGCGCGGTCCGCGATCCACTTCGTGGCCTCGGAACCCGCCGGCCCGCCGTGCGGCGGGTTGTACTTGAACCCGCCGTCCCGGGGCGGGTTGTGCGACGGGGTGACGACGATGCCGTCCGCCAGGCCGGGGCCGGACGCGCGCACGCCCTCGGACGTCGCGGCGCCGTTGTGCAGCAGGATCGCGTGCGACACGGCGGGGGTCGGGGTCCAGGAGTCGCGGGCGTCGACGCGCACCTCGACGCCGGCCGCCGCCAGCACCTCCAGCGCCGTCCGCCACGCCGGCTCCGACAGGCCGTGGGTGTCGCGGCCGATGAACAGTGGGCCGTCGGTGCCCTGGCTGCGGCGGTACTCGACGATCGCGGCGGTGATCGCGACGATGTGAGCCTCGTTGAAGGCGCCGTCGAGGCTCGAGCCGCGGTGGCCGCTGGTGCCGAACACCACGCGCTGCGCGGGATCCTCCAGGTCGGGGCGGCGGTCGTGGTACGCGGCGAGCATCGCCTCGACGTCCACGAGGTCGGAGGGCTGGGCAGGGGTTCCGGCGCGCGGGTCCATGGCCCGATCCTGCCACCGACGACCCCCGCGCGGCTGGTCGAGCGCGCGACGCGTCGAGCCCGTCCGGGGAGCCGACCGGCCCGGTAGCCTGGTGCGCATGGCCTCTTCCTCCGTCGACTTCGTGCTGCGCCCCTTCGAGGGCCTCCCCGGCGAGCCCGACTGGGTCGCCCTGCGCGAGCTCGTCCCCGCCGCCACCGCGACCGCCCGCACCAACGCCGAGCACGGCGCGCGCGACATCACGGTCACGACCGTGCTGCCCGACGGCTGGGCCGCGCTGCACCGCGCCGACGGCGTCGTGCTGCTCGCCCTGCAGGTCGTGGGCGGCTCCGGCGACGCGAGCCGCGACCTCGCCGCCGCGCTGCTGGAGGCGCTCGACTCCGAGCCCGGCACCGCCGTGCAGAGCTCCGGCCTCGCGGGCCCCGGCCCGCGGCTGCAGGACGTGCTCGACACCACTGTCCCGTTCGAGGTGACGGTCGAGGAGAGCTTCGCCTACTGGGTCGCCGCCGACACCGAGATGACGCCCGACCTGAAGGCCGCCATCGAGGAGGCCGACGCGGGCGTCGTCGACACCAAGAAGCTCGCGGCCGTGGACGCCGCCTACTGGGTCCGCATGGGCGCCCGCGAGTACCTGCGCTGGGCGCAGCCGCACGACGAGCAGCAGGTCATCGACGGCCTCGCCCGCCTGCACGGCCGTCGCGAGTCCGGCTTCGACGGCGCCAAGTTCATCGGCTACTTCCGGTCCAACGGCCTGGTCGTCCCGGTGTGGGAGCTGGCCCGCGGCAGCGAGGCCGAGGACATCGAGCCGGCCGTGACCGCGTTCGCGCCGAAGTTCACCGCCGCGCTCACCGACACCGAGCCGCTCGACGCGAACGCCCGCCGCGCCCGCGCCGGCATCGTCGCCCGGCAGGTCACGCTCCGCTGAGCCACCCGCAGGCCGCCCCGACGCACCGCCCCGGTGCGCCGCGGGCGGCCTGCGGCGTCCCCGGGACCGGGCGCCGCGGCGGACCCGCTGGTGACGGCCCCGCGCCGCCCGTGTGACCGTCGTGTGCAGCGTCCGCGTGTCCGGGCCCCGACGGCGCGCGCGGCCCGGCCGGATCGATAGGCTGACCCGCGTGACGGGCGAGGCGGAGGACAGGACCGAGGAGCGATCGGTCGCCGACCGCCCTGCCCGGGCGGAGGAGCCGGCCCCGCGCAAGCCCCGGCGGTCCCAGCCGCAGCAGCCCGCGCCGCTCGAGACGCCCACGACGACCGCCCGCACCGGCCGGTCCCGCCAGCGCGTCGCGGTGGTCATCCCCGCCAAGGACGAGTCCCGCCGGATCGCCGCCACCGTCCGCTCGGCCCGGGCGATCCCGAACGTCGACCTGGTCCTCGTCGTCGACGACGGCTCGGAGGACAACACCCAGCACGTCGCCCGCGAGGCCGGCGCCGTCGTCGTCCGGCACTCGCACAACCGCGGCAAGGCCGCCGCGATGGAGACCGGCGCCGCCGTCGTCGCCATGCGCGACGCCCCGGACCGCCCGCCGCGCCTGCTCCTGTTCATCGACGGCGACCTCGGGGACACCGCCGTCAACACCGCCCCGCTCGTCCCGCCGGTGCTCGAGGGCACCGCCGACGTGTCGATCGCGCTGCTGCCGCCCCAGCCGGGCGCCGGCGGGCGCGGCATCGTCGTGGGCGCCGCCCGGCGCGCGATCCAGTCGCTGACCGGCTGGACCCCGACGCAGCCGCTGTCCGGCATGCGGTGCCTGACCCGCGAGGCCTTCGAGGCCGCGACGCCGCTCGCCCGCGGCTGGGGCGTCGAGACCGGCATGACGATCGACCTGCTGCGCAAGGGGTTCGTCGCCGTCGAGGTCCCGTGCGACCTGCGGCACCGCCCCTCGGGCAGCGACCTGCGCGGCCAGATGCACCGCGCCGCGCAGTACCGCGACGTGCAGCTCGCGGTGGCGGCGCGCCGGCTGCGCTCCATCGGCGCGGCCCCGCGCAAGAAGGGCTGACCCCCGGCTCGGGAGCGTGTCAGCCCTCGGGTGCCGGGGGTGCAGCGGCCTCGGCGTAGTGCGCCAGGACCGCCCGGTGGACCGCAGCCCCGTTGCGGAGGGTCGAGCCCTCGGCCTCGACGCGGCGGGTGATCTCCTCGCGGAACGCGTCCCACTCGGGATCGGGCAGCGACTCGGTGAACTCGTCCTCGACCGAGACCACGGCCTCGACCACCTCGTCGATGTGCTCCTGGGTCAGGCCACGGCGCTCCAGCGCGATCTGCACCCAGACGGACAGGAGAGCCGGGACCTCGCTGCCGACCTCGGGGTCGACCGACACCTCGACAGGGAACCAGTCGAGGAGGAAGTGCACCGCCGCGGTGGGGCTCCACGCGAGCGGACCGGCGAACAGGAGTCGTTCGCCGTATCCGATGAAGATCCTGGCGAACTGGCGGACTGTCGGTTCGTCGAGCCTGGACCAGGGGCACCGGCGGGCGACGAGCTCGTCGACCATCCACGCGCGCTCCGCCGCGGACAGCGACGGACGCGGTTCGACGAGCCGTGGAGCGCCCTGGACGAGCCAGCGCACGAACGCCCGCGCCTCGGTGTACTCGCCGTCGTCGCGCGCCGGCCAGAGCTCGTCGGTCTGGCGCAGCGCATCGGCCACCTCGGCGAGCACGGCGTCGATGTCGTCGCGAGCGGCGTCCTCGGGAGGGGGAGTGGACTCGCCGGGCACCTCGACGACGAGCTCCTCGACGACGAGGCCGTCCAGCACCACCGCCTTGACCACCACGCTGTGGGGAACGGGTTCGGCGTACGCGAGGACGTAGAGCCGTTCCGAGTCCCAGGCGTCCGACCAGCGGCGGGTGGACACCGGTCGAGGCGGACCGCCGCTGTCGGCTGAGGCGGCGGCGGGGAGCGCAGCCCGCGCCTCGTCGCCCCACGGTGGGACCGCGATCGCGGCGAGCGCAGCCAGCGCAGCGCGAGCACGGTCCGGTCGGGACCGCTGCGCGCGGGCGATCTCGCGCACGAGGTCCCCCTCGGCGTCCGTGGCGACGGTGTCCCGGGTCGACCAGGCCAGCCCGAGCCAGGAGCTCGCCACCAGCTTGACGATCAGCCGGTCCGTGCCGGTCAGGCGCGGCGCCTCGCGCAGCGCGACCGCGAGCGGTGTGACGGCGTGGGCGCCGCCGCGGGTCGAGGTGCGACCGCGGTCGGGCTTCCGGCGTTTCTTCGGGCTCATGCCGCCACGCAACCACGGGGACCGCCGCCTAGGCCACCCTCGGCCGGTCGTCCTGTGGACGACGCCGTCTAGGCTGGTCGCAGCCGACCCTGCACCGGCGCGGGGTCGCCGGTCTCGGGAGTGTGGACATGGCACACGGCGACATCACGCACATCGACATCCCGGTCGACGACGTCGACCGGGCGAAGGGCTTCTACGGCGCCCTGTTCGGGTGGCAGATCCAGGAGTACCCGGGCTACGAGGGCTACCCGATGTGGCAGGCCCCGAACAAGATCAGCGGCGGCGGGCTCGCGCCGAGGGACGAGAACTTCGACCGGCCGCGGTCCTACGTCGAGGTCGACTCGATCGACGACACGCTGCGCCAGGTGACCGAGCTCGGCGGGCGGGTCGTGCGCCCGAAGGCGGAGATCAGCGAGACGAGCTGGTGGGCGGTGTTCATCGACACCGAGGGCAACGAGATCGGGCTCTACGAGGGGACGACGGACACCGACGGGACGGAGTGACGTCCCGCGACGGGTGACCATGGGCCCACCTGCACGCCGACGCGCCCCCTACAGTCCCCCTCGTCGATCGGAGCGAGGGAGACGCGATGGCTGTCGTCCGCTACGCGCTCTACCGCGCGTACGAGGCGGACCGGGTCGAGGCCAGCAACGCCATGATGGCGCTGCTGGCGGGTGCCCAGCTCGCCTCACACCTGCTCAAGCTCACCGAAGGCTCGAGCCGTCTGCTGCCGGAGGTGTTCCCGAGCGTTGCGCACATCCGTCGGTTCAACCTGACGAGCGAGGCGGCGAACGAGATCCTCTCGTCCGCCGAGACACATCTCGGGGCGATGGGCGTCCCCTACGCCCTCGCCATCCACGAGGACTACCTCAAGAGCGCGCTCTCCCTTCTCGAGCGCGGAGGTGTCGTGCGCCGCGGGACCGCGGAGCGCAGCAGACTCGCGACGCAGCACCGCCTGATCGCCGAAGCGTCGGGGACGTCCTTCGACGTCACCAGCCTGGCGCAGCTCGAGACGCTGAGGCACATGCGGAACTGCCTGATCCACGCCGGGGGGAGGGCGTCCTCGGCTCTCGTCTCACAGGTCGCGACGTGGCCGGACGGGACTGAGGCCGCGTGGTCGAAGCTCTCGGCGAGCAGTCCCGCTCACCTTGCCGTCGGCGACCCCGTGGAGTTCGCGCACGGCGAGATGATCCTCGCTCTGGCTGTCACGAAAGTGCTGGATCGCGAGGTCAACGGGATGCTGCAGGGCTGCCTGCCGCGTGATCTGTGGTGCGACATCCTCGTCGAAGAGCTCAGGGACTCCAACCGGACGTCGCCGCGCGCTCCCGACGCGCTCCGGAAAGCGCGGGGCATCGCACGACACCACTACGGTCCGCTCGGCCTGACCGAGGCGGAACTGTGGTCGGCGCTGAACCGGGCCAGCTAGAACAGAGCGAGAGGGCCGCCCCGCTCGGGACGGCCCTCTCCAAGGAAAAGCGGGGCTCTACTGCTTGAGCTACGGCCTGATGAGCAGACCGCCGGGGCTTGCACCCGGATCTCCGCGCCTCTGTGGAACGTCTGGTTACGAGCCAGCAGGACCGAGTCCCGTTCCGTGTGGCCCACGATACCGAACGAGGGGGCGCGGTGCCAGGAGCGAGTGCCGTCGCGGGCCCCGGCTGTGTCTGGAGCATGATGAAGGGCCCGCCACCTGCGCTGACGCGGTGGCGGGCCCTTCGACCTGCGGAGGATGGGGGATTCGAACCCCCGAGGGCGTGAACCCAACACGCTTTCCAAGCGTGCGCCATAGGCCACTAGGCGAATCCTCCCGGCCGTAAGAGGGTACCCGAGCCGGAGCCGTGCTCGGTAACCGGGCCGGTCGCGCCACGCCGGCGCCGTCCCGGCGCGGCTGTCGGCCCCGTGTGGTGGGCTGTCCCGCGTGCGCCTGACCGGTCCCGCCCTGCCCGTGCGCCGCGTGCGCGCCGATGACCGCGAGCCCGTCGACGCGGGCGCGTGGTTCACCCGCGTGCCCGCCGTGGCGCAGGTGCTGCGCGACGGCTGGGACCTCGGCCCGGCGACGGTGCTGGTGGGGGAGAACGGCGCGGGGAAGTCGACGCTCGTCGAGGCGCTGGCCATGGCCTTCGGCACGGGCGCCGAGGGCGGGTCGACGGGTGCGCGGAGCGAGACGCGGCCGTCGGAGTCGGGGCTGTGGCGGCACCTGCTGCTGGAACGCGGGGCCGGCGGGTCGCGGCGCGGCTTCTTCCTGCAAGCAGAGACGATGCACGGCTTCTACACCTACCTCGAGGAGAACCCGCGGTTCGGCGGACCGCCCGAGCCCGTGTTCCACGAGATGTCCCACGGGGAGTCGTTCCTGGAGATCGCCGTGTCGCGGATGCGCGGGCGCGGGCTGTACCTGCTGGACGAGCCGGAGTCGGCGCTGTCGTTCACCGGCTGCCTGGCGCTGCTCGCGCACGTGCGCGGGCTGCTGGCGGACGGCGCGCAGGTGGTGCTCTCGACGCACTCGCCGCTGCTCGCGGCTCTCCCCGGGGCGCGCGTGCTCGAGGTCGGGGAGTGGGGGCTGCGGGAGACGGCGTGGGAGGACGCGGACCTCGTGCAGTCCTGGCGCGGGTTCCTGGCGGCGCCGGAGCGCTACCTGCGCCGCCTGGACGACTGACAGGCGTGCACCGCGCGGTCGTCCGGGGTCAGGCGCCGCCGTCGAGCGCCAGCAGGTGCTCGACCTGCGGCACCAGGACCCGCTGCAGCAGCACGAGGTTGACCGTCGGCTCGGCGACGACGGCCAGCGCGAACCGGTCACCCACCGGCGTGGCGACCACGGCCCCGTCGTCGGTCCGGACGGTGCAGGTCGCCAGGCCGGTGAGCGACGCCCCCGCGGCCGTGTGGTGCGCCATCTCGACGCAGGCGACGACGAGGGCGGCGAGCCGGTCGCGGTCCTCCTCGGGGCCGTCGTCGCTGAACGGCGTCCCGTCCCGCTGCACGAGGAGGACGCGACGGATCCCGTCGACGGCGTGCCGCAGCGTGGCGGCGACCTGCAGGCCGTTCTGGCGGATGATCATGCCGCGGCGTCCTCCTCGTGCGGTCGGTCGGTGGTGCTCAGAGGTCCAGGTCGCGCTCGAGGTTGAGCAGCTGCCGGCGGGCCATCGCGAGGTTCGCGCGGCTGCGGTCGAGCACGAGGTACAGGAACAGGCCCTGGCCGTGGGCGCTCTGCAGCAGGCGGATCAGGTGCAGCTGGCTGGTCAGCGTGATGAGGATGTCCTCGATGCCGTCGGACAGGCCGAGCGAGGCCAGCGTGCGGAACTTGGCGCGCACGACGTCGGTGTTGCCGGCCGCCGCCAGGTCGAGGTCGACGCCGCCGCCGGCGGAACCGAGGAGCATCCCGGAGTCGAAGTCGACGAGCGCGACGGCGGTCGCACCCTCGATGGACATGGCGGCGGTGAGGGTCTGGTCGACGGTGGCCACGCAGGTGCCTTTCGCAGGGGCGGACGGGGCCGCCGGGAGGTCGGGGAGCGCGGACGCGAGTCGTGGGACGTCTGGCCGCACTCAGCCGTATCGACAGGTCAGCGGGCTCCCTGCACCCCGGGCGCGGGTGATCCGGTGCCCCGATCGGGCGTCGACCGGGGGTCGGGCGGGTCGGGACGCGGCGGGAGCGGGGGCCGGTCTGCGTTAGGCTGGGGTCAGACCCCTCGTGCGGCGTCATCTCGCTGAACCCCCCCAGGGCCGGAAGGCAGCAAGGGCAGGTGAGCTCTGGCGGGTGTGCGGGGGGTCCTTGCATGCCCGGACTCGGCCCGGCGCGGCCGCGCGCGGCCCGCGGGTCGCCCGGAGGTCGTCCGTCCCGGGTCGGACCCGGCACCCGGCCTCCGCCCCCGGTCGCAGCCGACGCCCCGCGAGGACGCGACCGCGGTCCGACGCGACCGGCCCCGGCGCGGCGGGACGCTGGCGACATGAGCACGACGACGACCCCCGGCCCCCGGCTGTCCGCCCGCGGCCTCGTGAAGCAGTTCGGCACGACGACGGCGCTCGCCGGCGTCGACCTGGACGTCGCCCCCGGCGAGTCGGTCGCGGTGATGGGCCCGTCCGGATCGGGCAAGTCCACCCTGCTGCACTGCCTCGCCGGCATCCTCGTCCCCGACTCGGGCACGGTGGCGCTGTCGGGGCGCGGGCTGCACGACCTCGACGAGCGCGAGCGCTCGCTGGTGCGCCGGCGGCAGTACGGGTTCGTGTTCCAGTTCGGCCAGCTGCTCGCGGAGCTGCCGGCGGTCGAGAACGTGGCCCTGGCGCCGATGCTGCTCGGCACGCCCCGCCGGGAGGCCACGGAGCTGGCGGGCCGGTGGCTCGCGTCGCTGGGCCTCGCGGGGATGGAGGGCCGGCGCCCCGGGGAGCTGTCCGGCGGCCAGGCGCAGCGGGTGGCCGTCGCCCGCGCCCTGATCACCGGGCCCGAGGTGGTGTTCGCCGACGAGCCGACCGGTGCCCTCGACCAGGCGACGGGCCACGAGGTGATGCGGGTGCTGACGGAGACGACCCGGCTCGCGGGCGCGTCGCTGGTCGTGGTCACGCACGACGCGGGCGTGGCGGCGTGGTGCGGGCGGCGCGTCGAGGTGCGCGACGGCCGGGTGGTGGCGGACGAGCGCCGCGCCCCGCAGGGGAGCACCCGGTGAGCGCCGTCCTCGCCCTCGCGCCCCGGCTGCGCCGCGCCGGTGGCCGGGACAGCAGGCTGACGACGGCGCTCGCGGTGGCGGCGTTCGCCGTCATGACGGCCCTGACCCTGTCCGTGGTCGGCGGGCTGCTCGGCTTCGCGGGCCGCGCGGGCGACCCCGCCGACGCCTTCCAGCGCGAGTACGGCGACTCGTACGTCGTCTTCGCGTGGACGGCCGTCGTGCTGCTGGTCGTGCCGCTGCTCACGCTCGGCGGGTCGGCGGCCCGGCTGGGGGTGGCGCGGCGGGACGCGCGTCTGGCCACGCTGCGGCTGCTCGGCGTGACGCCCCGCGAGGTGGTCGCGCTGACCGTCGTCGAGACCGCCTGGCAGGGGCTGGCGGGCGCGGTGGCCGGGGCGGCGGGGTACGTCGCGCTGCTGCCGGTGTGGACGCGGGTGCCGTTCCAGGGGTCGACGTTCTCCGCGGGGGAGCTGTGGGTGGGCTGGGCCGTGCTCGCGGCCGCGTGCCTCGTGGTGCCGCTGCTGGCCGTCGTGAGCGGCGTCGTCTCGCTGCGCCGGGTCGTCGTGTCGCCGCTCGGGGTCGCCCGGCGCCAGACCCCGCCGGGGATGCGGGCCGTGCGCGCGGTGCTGGCGCTGGCCGCGATGGGTCTGTTCATGGTCGTGACCCTGGTGCTCGGGCAGCTCGGCGCCTTCGCGGTGGCGTTCGCCATCGGGTCGCTGGCGCTCGGGTTCGCCGCGCTCAACCTCGTCGGGCCGTTGGCGCTCGGGCTGGTCGGCCGGCTGCGGGTGCGCCGGGCCCGGACGCCTGCGCAGCTGCTCGCGGCGCGCCGGCTGGTCGACGACCCGCGGGCGTCCTGGCGGGTGGTGGGCGGGCTGGGGCTGGCGGGGTTCGTCGCCGGGGCGCTCGCGGTGGTGCCGCTGCTCGCGTCGGGGTCGGCGGGCGACGGCGCGTCCGCCGCCGAGGTCGCCGAGATGCGGACCTTCACCGGCGACCTCATGCGCGGGGCGCTGCTCACGTTGGCGATCACGTTCCTGGTGGCGGCGGCCTCGGCGGGGATCACCCAGGCGGCGACGGTGCTGGACCGGCGCCGGGAGTACGCGCTCCAGGTGCTCGCGGGCACGCCGGTGGCGCTGCTGGACTCGGTGCGGCGCCGGGAGGTGCTGGTGCCGATGCTGCTCGTGGCCGTGGGGTCGGCGGCGACGGCCGTGGTCATGCTGTCGCCGCTGTTCGGGGTCGCGGGCGTGACCGACCCGAGCGGGCTGCTGCTGCTCGTGACGTGCCTCACGGCCGGGTGCCTGCTGGTGCTCGCCGCGACGGAGACCAGTCGGCCGCTGCTGCGCTCCGTCCTGGCGGAGACGCAGGTCAGGCCGGACTGAGCCTGGTCCCGGGTGCCGCACCGGCGCCCGGGCGCCGTCGCCCGTGCAGGTGACGTCACCCGTCTCGACGCGCGCGTGCGAGGGTCCCCGGTGATCCTGGTACTCCACGTCGAGGAGGTTCGTCGATGGGTGACCATCTCGAGCAGGCGACCGCGCCTGCCCTCGGCGTCGCGCCCGGAGCCGGGCTGCGCCCCCGGGAGCAGGCGCTCCCCGCGGGGGCCGTGCTCGGCGACCGGTACACGCTCGGCGAGCGTCTCGGACGTGGCGGCATGGCCGAGGTCTACCTCGCGCACGACCGGGTGCTGGCCCGGGACGTGGCCGTGAAGGTGTTCCACCCGTCGGCCGGCGGCCCGGACGACGAGGAGCGGCACGGCGCCGAGATGCGGCTGCTCGCCCGCCTCGGCCACCCGGGCCTGGTGATGATGCTCGACGCCGGCACCACCGAGCTGCCCGGCGGCGAGGTGCAGGACTTCCTCGTCATGGAGCTCGTGCGCGGGCCGTCGCTGGCCGCCCGGCTCGCGGAGGGCCCGCTGTCGGCCGAGGACGCGGCGCTGGTCGGCGTGCACGTCGCCGAGGCGCTGGCGTACATCCACGACGAGGGCGTCGTGCACCGCGACGTGAAGCCCGGCAACATCCTGCTGCCCCCGGCCGGCCGGTCCGGTGCGGGCGGCTCGTGGACCAAGCTGACGGACTTCGGCATCGCCCGCGTGCGCGCCGACGAGACCGCGACCGCGACCCAGGAGCTCCTCGGGACGCCGTCCTACCTCAGCCCGGAGCAGGCGACCGGCGGTCGCCTCACGGCGGCGTCGGACGTGTACGCGCTCGGGCTGGTGCTGGTCGAGTGCCTCACCGCCGAGCGTGCGTTCCCCGGGGACGCGCTGACGTCCGCGGTGGCGCGGCTGCACCGGCCGGTGCCGCTGCCCGAGCGGTTCGGGCCGCGGTGGGCGGAGCTCATCGGCTCGATGACCGCGCTCGACCCGCTGGACCGGCTCACCGCGGCGGGCGCGGCCGAGGAGCTGCGGGCGCTGCTGCGTCCGGGCGCGCTCGGCGTCGGCCCGGTGGCGGGGGACATCGGCGCCGCGGCGGTGCCGCTGGGCACCGTCTCGCTGCCCGGCGCGGGCGGGCCGGCCGAGCCCGGGGCGCTCGAGGAGCACCCGAGCGGGCCGCTGCCCGACGGGCCCCTCGACGCGGGACTCGACGCCCGGCTCGACGCGGACCTCGACGCACCCACGCTCGGCGTCGACCCCCGGCTGCTCGTCGGGCTGCGGCCGGAGCCGGCAGCGGGCGGCCCGGTGGACCCGGCGGAGCGCGGCGCGGCGGACCCGGCCGGCCAGGCGGAGGCCGAGGACGCCGGCGCCACCGCGCGCCGGGGCCGACGCGGCGCGGTCGTCGGGACCGCGGTGCTCGGCGTGGCAGCCGCGCTGGTGGTCGCGGGAAGCGTCCTCGCCCCCGACGCGCCCGCCGCGGACCCGGCGGCGACGACCCAGGAGCCCGCCGGGGTGTCGCAGGGTCCGTCGGCACGGCCGGACGACGCCACGACGACACCGGCGGGCGAGGAGCAGGCGGCGGACGTCGGCGGCTCGGAGGCGGGCACCGTGACCGTCGCGACGGGCGCGGGTGCGGCGTCGACGACCGCGGGCGGCGCGGCGGGCGGCGCGGACGCGGGCGGCGCGGACGCGGGCGGCACGGCGGGACCCGGGGACGGCGTCGTGGTGACCGACGGCGTGCTGGCCGACCCGGTCACGACCGGCCCCGGCGCGACGGACCCGGGCGCGGGCGATCCCGGCCCCGCGGACCCCGGCTCCGCTGACGGCCCGGCCGCCGGCGAGGCCCCCGGGGTGACGGAGGGCGGGCCCGGCCCGGCGGCGAACGCGAACGAGCAGGCGCACCGGAACGCGGCCGAGCGGGCCGAGCGGGAGCGGGCCGCCGCGGGCGGCTGACCCGCCGCGGCGCGCGGACGGCGGCCGGTGCGGCACCGTCCGTCGCACGCTGAGACGCGTCCGCGCCCGTTGCGCCCGCGGGGCTACCGTGCCCGGGCGGGGCCCGGAGCCGCCGGGCCCACCGGCGAGGAGGCGACACGTGCGGCGACGGCTGCAGACCTGGTCCGAGCTCAGGCCCCTGCTGCGGATGCGTCCGCTCGAGCTGGACCCGGTGGCCCGCCGGCTGTCCCGGGCGTACACGGTGCGGGACCTGCGGACGATCGCCCGGGCCCGGACCCCGCGGTCGATCTTCGACTACGTGGACGGCGCCGCCGAGGCCGAGGTGTCGCTGCGCCGCGCCCGCCGCACGCTCCGGGACGTGGAGTTCCGGCCGTCGGTGCTCCGCGACGTCGGCGAGGTCGACCTGTCGACGACGGTCCTGGCCCGGCCCGCCGCGGCGCCGTTCCTGTACGCCCCGACCGGCTTCACGCGGATGATGCAGCACGAGGGCGAGCGGGCCGTGGCCCGGTCCGCGGCGCGCACCGGCATCCCCTACACGCTGTCGACGATGGGGACGACGTCGATCGAGGACCTCGCAGCGGCCGCGCCGGACGGGCGGAACTGGTTCGGCCTGTACGTGTGGAAGGACCGCGGCGCCTCGACCGAGCTGATGGCGCGCGCGAAGGCCGCCGGCTACGAGGCGCTGGTCATCACCGTCGACGTCCCGGTGGGCGGCGCGCGGCTGCGCGACAACCGGAACGGGTTCAGCATCCCGCCGGCGCTGTCGGTGAGGACCGTCGTCGACGGCGCGCTGCACCCCTCGTGGTGGCTGAACTTCCTCACCACCGAGCCGCTGCGGTTCGCGACGCTCGACTCCTGGCAGGGGACGATCGAGGAGCTCGCGGGGCACATGTTCGACCCGACGGTCGAGCTCGCCGACCTCGCGTGGGTGCGGGAGCAGTGGGACGGGCCGCTCGTGGTGAAGGGCGTGCAGACCGTCGCCGACGCCGAGCGCGTGGTCGGTGCGGGCGCCGACGCCGTCGTGCTGTCGAACCACGGCGGGCGGCAGCTCGACCGGGCGCCGGTGCCGCTGACCCTCGTCCCCGGCACGGTGCAGGCGGTCGGCGACCGGGCCGAGGTGTACGTCGACACCGGCTTCTCGAACGGCGCCGACGTGGTCGCCGCGGTGGCGCACGGTGCGCGCGCCGTCATGCTCGGCCGCGCCTACCTGTACGGCCTCATGGCCGGCGGCGAGCGCGGCGTCGACCGGGTCGGCGAGATCCTGACCACCGAGATCGCCCGGACCCTGCGCCTGCTCGGCGTGCGGTCCCTCGCCGAGCTCACCCCCGAGCACGTGAGGCTGCCGTGACCGAGACCCGCACGCCCGTCGACCCCGGCCCCGCCGGCCCGGGCCCGTCCGCCCCCGCCGCCGCGCCGGACGCCGCCGCGCTCGCGGCCGTCGTCGCCGACCTCCGCGCCGCGCTGCCCGCCGAGGCGCTGGTCACGGACCCCGACGCGCTGCGCGGCCGGTCCCAGGACGGCTCCGCGACCCCGCCCACGGGGGAGCCGGTCGCCCTGGTGCAGCCGTCGACCACCGCCGAGGTGTCCGCCGTGCTCCGCGCCGCGCACGCCCACGGGGTCCCCGTCGTGCCGCAGGGCGCGCTCAGCGGGCTCGCCGGTGGTGCCAACGCCGTCCCGGGCGCGATCCTGCTGTCGACGGCCCGGATGACCGAGATCCGCCGGATCGACCCGGTCGACCAGGTCGCCGTCGTCCAGCCGGGCGTGGTCACGAAGGACCTGGTCGACGCGGTCGCCGCCCGCGGCCTGTTCTACCCGCCGGACCCGGCGTCGTACGCGCAGAGCACCGTCGGCGGGAACATCGCGACCAACGCGGGCGGGATGCGCTGCGTGAAGTACGGGGTCACGCGGGACTTCGTGCGCTCGCTCGAGGTCGTGCTGGCCGACGGGGAGGTCGTCCGGACGTCGCCGGAGACCGTGAAGGCCGTGGCGGGGCTCGACCTCACGGGCCTGGTCGTCGGGTCGGAGGGGACGCTCGCGGTCGTCACCGAGGCGACGCTCGGCCTGCTGCCGGCGCCCGGCCCGGACCGCGGCGTGTGCGCGACCTTCGCCACCGTCGCCGACGCGCTGGAGGTGGCGAACGCGATCATCGCGAGCCCGCACCGCCCGTCGACGCTGGAGCTGCTGGACGGCGTGGTGCTGGCGTCGCTCGTCGCGTACGACCCGGAGGCGGGGCTGCCCGCGGGCGCCGAGGCGATGCTGCTGGCGATCACCGACGAGGCGGTCGGCGGCGTCGAGGACGTCGCGGCCTACGAGGCGATCGCCCGGGAGCACGGCGCCCTGACGGTGGACGTCGCGCACGACGAGCAGCGGCTGCACGCGCTGCTGCGCGCCCGGCGGGCGTTCAACCCGGCGATGCGGGCGGTCCGCGGCGGCAGCATCAACGAGGACGTCGCGGTGCCGCGCACCCGGCTGCCCGAGCTGCTGGAGCGGCTGGGCGACGTCTCCGCGCAGGTCGGGCTGCCCATCGGCACCGGCGGGCACGTCGGCGACGGCAACCTGCACCCGGTCATCGCGTTCGACCCGGCCGACCCGGCGCAGGTCGCCGCGGCCGCGGAGGCGCACGCGCGGATCCTCGGCCTGGCGGTCGAGCTCGGCGGCACGGTCACGGGCGAGCACGGCATCGGCACCGAGAAGCGGTCCGCCCTCCCGACCGAGCTGGGCGACCGGGTCCTGGCGATCCAGCGCGGCATCAAGCAGGTCCTGGACCCGCGGAACATCCTCAACCCGGGCAAGAAGCTCTAGAACCCGACGAGGTCGAGGGTTTCCCCGAGATCGCCGGGCGGAAACCCTCGACCTCGCCGGGAACCCTCGACCTCGCGGACCGGGGTGCGACGCGCGTCAGCGGCGCAGGACCTTGCGGGCCAGGAAGTTGCCCAGGAACTGGGCGAGCTGGACCATGATCACGATCACCGCGACGGCGGTCCACGTGACCACGTCGTTGAACCGCTGGTACCCGTAGACGATCGCGAAGTCGCCGAGGCCGCCGGCGCCGATCGCGCCCGCGACCGCCGTCATGTCGACGATGCCGACGAACAGGAACGTGAAGCCCAGGATGAGCGGGCCGAGCGTCTCGGGGACGATCACGGTCGCGATGATCCGCAGCGGCCCGGCGCCCATCGCCCGCGCCGCCTCGACGACGCCCGGGTCGAGCGCGACGAGGTTCTGCTCGACGATCCGGGAGGTCGCGAACGTCGCCATGATCGCGAGCGCCGGGATCGCGGCCTCGACGCCGTAGGACGCCCCGGTGAGCGCCTGGGTCAGCGGCCGGACCGCGGTGATGAAGATGATGAACGGGATCGGCCGGACGATGTTGACCAGCACGTTGAGCACGACGAACACCGGCCGGTTGGCCAGGATGTTGCCGGCCCGGGTCACGTAGAGCGCGATGCCGAGCACGAGGCCGGCGAGCCCGCCGATCGCCAAGGCGGCGATCGCCATCTGCAGGGTCTCGCCGAGCGCCTGCCAGAGCTCGGGCCACAGGGAGACGCCGTTGGAGTTCACGCGCCCACCTCCTCGTCGGTCGGGCCGGCGTGGTCGCCGTCGGGGGCGTGCTCGATGACCTCGGTGTGCGCACGCAGGTCGGCGAGGAACGCGTCGATCGCGGCGTCCGGACCCTCGAGCGCGAACGTGAGGGAGCCGAGCGGGCGGGAGTTCACCTCGGTGATGCCGCCGAACACCACGTGCCCGTCGATCCCGTGGGCGCGCAGGCGCTCGGTGACGATGATCCCGGCGGTCGCCTCGCTCTCCCGGATGGCGATCGTGACGATCCGGCCGGCGTGCCGCTCGCGCAGCCGGGCGACGACGTCCGGCCGCGGCCGGTCGTGCAGGGCGGCGCCGATGAACCGGCGGGTGATCGGCTGCGTGGGCTCCGCGAACACGCGGTAGACGTCGCCCTCCTCGACCACCTTGCCGTGCTCCATGACCGCGACCTTGTTGCACAGGTAGGAGACGACCGACATCTCGTGCGTGATGACGACGATCGTGACGCCGAGCTCGCGGTTGACCCGGCGGAGCAGGTCGAGCACGTCCTTGGTGGTCTCGGGGTCGAGGGCGCTGGTGGCCTCGTCCGCGAGCAGCAGGGCCGGCGACGTCGCGAGCGCGCGGGCGATGCCGACGCGCTGCTTCTGCCCGCCGGACAGCTGGTCGGGGTACTGCTTGGCCTTGTCGGACAGCCCGACGAACTCGAGCAGCTCGGCGACGCGGGCCTCGCGCTTCGCCTTCGGCCACTTCGCGACCCGCAGCGGGTACGCCACGTTCGCGGCGACCGTGCGCGACTTCAGCAGGTTGAACTGCTGGAAGATGAAGCCGATCCCGGCGCGGGCGGGGCGCAGGCCGCGCTCCTTGAGCCCCGTGAGCTCGGTGCCGTCGACCACCACCTGCCCGGACGTCGGGGCCTCGAGCGCGTTGATCAGCCGGACCAGCGTGCTCTTGCCGGCGCCGGAGTAGCCGATCACGCCGAACACGTCGCCGCGCTCGATGTCGAGCGTGACGCCGTCGACGGCGCGCACGGGACCTGAGGACCCGTCGAACACCTTCGTCACGTCACGCAGGGAGACCATCGCGGTCATCGGGTCACCGTCCTGGGTGGGGGTCGCCCGCGGGGTGCGGGTGGCGGGTGCCGGCGTCGCGCCGGCGGGCGGTCGTGCGCCGGGCGACCCGCGGGCCGCCCGGCGCACCGTGTGCGTCAGCCCGCGGCGCGGACCTGGTCCTCGAGCTCCGTGAGGCTGGCCTGCAGCTCCTCGGGGCTGAGGTCCTGCTCGACCGCGGTGCCCTGGTTCTCCTCCAGGAGCTGGCCGATGACCTCGTCGCGGTGGTAGATCTCGATCAGGTCCGCGTACACCGGGTTGTCGGCGTCCTCGGCCCGCGCGACCCAGATGTTCACGTACGGGCGGGCCGTGTCCGTGTCCTCGAGGTCGGAGTAGATCGCCGTGGTCGGGTCGATGCCCGCGTCGGCGGCGAAGTTGTTGTTGACGACCGCGGCGTCCAGGTCCTGCAGCTGGATCGCGGTCTGGTTGGCGTCGACGGGGACGACCTTCACACGGGACGCCGCCTGGTCGATCTCGGCGGGGGTCGACAGCGCGTTGCCGCCGTCCTTCAGCGAGATGAGCCCGGCCGACTGCAGCACGAGCAGCGCGCGCGCCTGGTTGGTCGGGTCGTTCGGGATGGCGACCTCGCCGCCGTCCGGGATCTCGTCCGGCGACGCGTAGCCCTTGGTCGTGTACAGGCCGAGCTGGTAGATGACGGTCGCGCCGATGGGCGCGAGGTCGTCGTCCGCGCTGACGTTGTAGTTCGCGAGGAACAGGAGGTGCTGGAACTGGTTGAGCTCCAGCTGGCCCTCGCTGAGCACGGTGTTCGGCTGCTGGTAGTCGGTGAAGTTCACCAGCTCGACGTCGATGCCCTCCTCGGCCGCCAGGTCGGTGAACGTGGTCCAGTAGGCCTTCGACTTGTCGGTCACGCCGACGCGCACGGTCACCGGGTTGTCCGGGTCCGCGGTCGTCGGGGCGGCCGCGGGCTCGCCGCCGGAGCAGGCGGCCAGGGCGCCCACGGCGAGGGCGGCGAGGGCGGCGGTCAGTCTGCGCTTCATGGTGGTGCTGCCTTCCGGTGGATCTGAGCGTGGGGCTCGGCTCGGGGCGAGCCCCGTGCGGGCCGGTGGCCGGGCCCGCGGGGCGGTGGCGTGCGGCCAGGCCGCGGCGCCGGAGTCTCGGCCGACCGGCGGGGGGCCCGGGCCGGACGGCGGGCCGTCGGGGATCGGGGCCGGGAGGAGGTGTCCGGTCGGGCCGGTCGGCTCGCTCAGGAGCGTCGGGCCGGGCGGGACGTCCGCCGCGGGAGGGCCGTGCTGCGAGGGTGCAGCGTCAGCACATTCGCTGGCGACAGCACATGAGCCCGCAGGACGCCCCGGCCGTGGCGCGCATCGGCTGCGCGCGGCGCTCGGAAGCGGCGTGGGTGCTCACGTGCTCGACTCCTGTCCCTGGGTGGGGGCGGACGCGGGCGACCCTAGCACCCGCCGGGAGCGCCGCGTCCGCGGGTCTCACGGCACCCGGGTGCCGCGCGATCACGGTGCCACCGGGGTCGCGGTCCCGCCACCGAGCGGGGTCGCGGCGCCCCGCACGCGGACGGCGCCGACCCCGTCGCGGGGGCCGGCGCCGTCGGTCGCCCGCGGTGCTCAGGCGTTCTCGCGGACCAGGTCCTCGAGGTCGGCCAGGTCGGACTGGAGCTCGTCGGCCGGCACGTCCTCGACCACGGCGGTGCCGCCGTTCTCCTCCACCAGCTGGTCGGTGACCTCGGGCGAGTGGTAGATGTCGATGAGCTGCTGGAACACCGGGTTGTCGGCGTCCTCCGCCCGGGCCACCCAGAGGTTGAGGTACGGCCGCGCGGTGTCGGTGTCCTCGAGGTCGGAGTAGATCGCGGTGGTCGGGTCGATGCCCGCGTCCGTCGCGAAGTTGTTGTTGATGATCGCGCCGTCCAGGCTCTGCAGCTGCACCGCCGTCTGGTTGGCGTCCACCGGGACGACCTTCACCTTCGACGCGGCCTCGTCGACCTCGGCGGGCGTCGAGAACGCGTTGCCGCCGTCGACCAGCGAGATCAGGCCGGCCGACTGCAGGACCAGCAGCGCGCGGGCCTGGTTCACCACGTCGTTCGGGATGGCGATCTCGGCGCCCTCCGGGACGTCCTCCGGGGAGGCGTAGCCCTTGGTCGTGTAGAGGCCGAGCTGGTAGATCGCCGTCGAGCCGATCGGCTGCAGGTCGTCGTCGGAGTTCACGTTGTAGTTCGCCAGGTACAGCAGGTGCTGGAACTGGTTGAGCTCCAGGTCGCCCGAGCTGAGGATCGGGTTGGGCTGCGTGTAGTCGGTGAAGTTCACCAGCTCGACGTCGATGCCCTCGTCCGCGGCCAGGTCGGTGAACGTCGTCCAGTACTCCTGGGCCTTGTCGGTGACGCCGACGCGGACCGTGACGCGGTTGTCCGCGTCGGCGGTCGCCGTGGCCCCGGCCGAGCTCTCGCCGCCGCCGGACGCGCAGGCGGCGAGCGACGCGGTGGCGGCGATCGCGGCGATCCAGGCGGTCAGTCTGCGCTTCATGGGGGTGTGCCTCTCGGGTGGGCCCGGCGGGGGACGTGCCGGGTCGGGGGTGCTGCGGGGGTCGGGGGGTGGTGCGGGGTGCGCGTCGCCGGGCCGTGGACCGGCGGCCTCGCGGGGGAGGGGCCGGGGGTGGCGCGGGGGCGACGGGGCGCGGGCGCCGGGACGGCGTGGGCCGGGCCGTGGCCCGGGTGGCGGCTCGGTCGGTCGCCGGTACCGCTCGCGGTCAGGCCGTGGCGGTACAGCGACAGGCGACGGCCCGCGCGGCGGCGCACATCGAGGGGCGGCAGGTGGTCGTGGCGTGCTGGCGCATCGGGCTGCCTCCTCCTCGGGCGTCGGGCGGGCCGACGTGGCCCGCGATGACGGCGAACCTAGCCGCGTGTCTCGCTGGATGGAACATCGCGTCCGACATGTGGGATCGGGTGACGCGTGCGTGACGTGTCAGGGGCCGTGTCGACCGCGGCGTGGCCGGGTCCCCGTGCGTCTCGACCGCTCGACGGGCTCCGTCCCCAGGTCCTTCCAGCGGGGTCCCGGGATGTCGGCCGTCCCCTCTAGAGTTCTGGGGTGACGACAGCCCTGTACCGCCGCTACCGGCCCGAGACCTTCGCGGAGGTCGTCGGCCAGGACCACGTCACCGCGCCGCTCCGGCAGGCGCTGCGCTCGGGGCAGACCAACCACGCCTACCTGTTCTCCGGCCCGCGAGGCTGCGGCAAGACGACGTCCGCGCGCATCCTCGCCCGCTGCCTCAACTGCGCGCAGGGCCCGACCGACACCCCCTGCGGCGTGTGCGAGTCCTGCGTCGAGCTGGCCCGCGGCGGCCCCGGCAGCCTCGACGTCGTGGAGATCGACGCGGCCAGCCACGGCGGCGTCGACGACGCTCGCGACCTGCGGGAGCGCGCCACGTTCGCCCCGGCGCGCGACCGGTACAAGGTGTTCATCCTCGACGAGGCGCACATGGTGTCGCCGCAGGGCTTCAACGCGCTGCTCAAGATCGTCGAGGAGCCGCCGGAGCACGTGAAGTTCATCTTCGCGACGACGGAGCCCGACAAGGTCATCGGCACCATCCGGTCCCGCACGCACCACTACCCGTTCCGGCTCGTGCCGCCGGACGTGATGGTCGGCTACCTGGACCAGCTGTGCACCACCGAGGGCGTGACCGTCGGCTCCGGGGTGCTGCCGCTCGTGGTGCGCGCCGGTGGCGGCTCGGTCCGCGACTCGCTCTCCGTGCTCGACCAGCTCATCGCCGGCTCCGGCCCGGACGGGCTGGTCTACGAGGACGCGGTCGCCCTGCTCGGCTACACCCACGCGTCGCTGCTCGACGACCTCGTGGCGGCGGTCGCCGCCCGGGACGGCGCGAGCGCGTTCCGCGTGGTCGAGCGCGTGATCTCGACCGGTCACGAGCCGCGGCGGTTCGTGGAGGACCTGCTCGAGCGGCTGCGGGACCTCATCGTGCTGGCCGCCTCCGGCGACGCCGCGGCGGCGGTGCTGCGCGACGTGCCCGGCGACCAGATGGCGCGGATGCAGCAGCAGGCCGCGCACCTCGGTGCGGCCGAGCTGTCCCGGTCGGCCGACCTCGTGAACGCCGCGCTGTCCGAGATGACGGGCGCCACCTCGCCCCGGCTGCACCTCGAGCTGCTCATGGCGCGCCTGCTCCTGCCCGCGCTCGACGACTCCGCCTCGGGCCTGGGGGCGCGGGTCGACCGGCTGGAGCGCGAGGGCGTGCGCGTCGCGTCGGGTCCCGGGGGTGCGCCGACGGCGTCCGCCGCGCCGCCCGCCGCTGCCGGGGCTCCCGCGTTCGCGCCCGCCGCTCCCGTCGAGCGGGTGGCCGTCGTGACGCCGCCGCCGGCTCCGCTGCCCGAGGCGACGACCGCCGCGTCGACGCCGCGGGGTGCCGCCGACGTCGACGGGGCACCGGTGACCCCGGACGCGGCCCACGGCGCCGGCTTGGTCGACGACGCCGCGGAGTCGACCCCGGCGGCTCCCGCTGCCGAGGCGGGTGCCGTCGACGGCCCGACCGGGGACGGCGACGCCCCGGCGGACGAGCGGCGTCCCGCCGTTCCCGTGCCGGCCGACGAGCGACGCCCGGCGGAGGGTCCGGCGCCGACCGACGAGCGGCGTCCGGCGGACGGTCCCGCGTCGGCCGACGTCTCCGACCGGCCCGCCCCGGCCGTCGCCCCCACGGCCGAGCGCGCGCCGGTCGCGCACGACGTCCCGACCGCCGAGCCGGTGGCCCCGCCGGAGCGCCCAGTCGGAGCCCCCGGGGGCGGCGACACCGAGATGCTCCGCCGCCGCTGGCCCGAGGTCCTCGACACCCTGGCCCGGCTCAAGAAGACCACCTGGGTGCTGATCAGCCAGAACGCGCAGGTCGTCGAGCTCGACGCCACGACCCTCAAGCTCGGCTTCGGCGCCCCCGGGCTCGCGTCGGCGTTCCGGTCCGGCCCGCACGCCGACCTGGTCCAGCAGGCCGTGCGCGAGACGCTCGGGTTCACGGTCAAGGTCGAGCCGGTGCTGTCCGGCGACGGCGGTCCGGCCGCGGGGCGGCCCGGTCCCGCGACTCCCTCGCCCGCGGGTCGGGGAGGCGGCGCGCCGTCGGCGGCGGAGGCCGCGGCGTCCTGGGACGCCGCTCGACCGGCGCCCGTCGCCGCTCCCGTGCCCAGCCCGGTGGAGGCGGCACGCGCGCCGCACGACACCGCTGCGCCGGGTCCGTCCGGCGTCGACACGCCCGCGGACGACGACCCCGACGCGGCGGATCCCTGGTCCTCCGCCACCGTGACGCCCGCGGCGGGAGGTCGGTCCGAGGCCGGGGCCGGGGCCGACGGCCCGTCCGGCGACGGCCCTGATGCCCGCGCGGGGCAGGCCGACCGCGCCGGTGCGTCCGTGGGCCAGACCGACCGGCCCGGTGCGGCTGGGGGCCAGACCGACCGGCCCGTTGCGGGGCAGGCCGACCAGCCCGGTGCGGCCGTGGGCCGGGCCGACCGTCCCGGTGCGGGCGCAGGGCAGGCCGACCTCCCCGTCGACCAGCAGGAGCAGCAGGCGCCGGGACCCGACGCCTCCGTGGCGCCCGGTGGCCCGCCGGCCGCCCCTACCGAGGTGGCGCGTGAGCAGGTGCCGGCCGTCGCGGTGTCCGACGACGGGTGGCCGGTGGTGGCCCCGCTCGGCGGCGCCCGCGCCTCGTCCGGCACCACCACCGCCCGCGTCGACACGCGACCCGAGGGCGGCGACGACCGCGGCACCCCCGCCGGACCGCGTGCGGACGGCGACGAGTGGCCGCGCCGTGACGGCGGCCCGGACGCCGGCCGCGACGCCGTCCAGGGTGCCCCATCTGCTGCTCGGGGGCGCGACGGTGCAGAGAGCCGGGCGGGAGCAGCGGACGAGGCCGGCGCCGACCCGAGGACGGCGGTGCCTGCTCGCGGAGGCGTCGAGGGCCCCGCCGGATCGGGCGGCGCCGCCGTCCGTGAGGAGCGCTCGACCGCGCGCGGAGCTGGGAACGGCCGCCCCGCACCCCGCCCCGCGGCCACCGATCCGAGCGCGCCGCCGCCGTGGGACCCGCACCCCGACGACCCGGGCGCTCCCGAGCCCCCGGACGACGACTGGGCGCGCGACGTCCCGCTTCCCCCCGACCCGGGCCCGGACCCGTACGCGGCGGGGTCCTCCGCGCGCCCGACTGGGGCCGTCTCGCCGTCGTCGGCGCCCACGAGCGGCGCGGACCGGGTCCGCGCCGCAGCCCGGGCCGCCGCAGCGGGCGGGGGCGCTGTCGCGACCGCACCCCGAGTGACCTGGGCCGACGACGAGCCGTCCATGGACGACCCCGACATCGGCTCCAGCAGCCTGTCCGGCATCCCGCTCCTCGCCCAGGCGCTGGGTGCGACGGTCATCGACGAGCCGGTCGACGAGGGCTACTGACCCTCGGCCGGCGAGCCGTTCGAGGGGAACGCCGAGTCGTCCACAGGTGCGGTGGCCGTGCTCCGTCCCCAGGGCGGGCGTCGGCCGCCGGGGTCGTGTCGGTGGGCGTCGGTAGTGTCGATCCATGGCATCTGACCTGCAGGAACACCCCGACGGCGACCCGATCGCCGACGCGGTGCTGCCGGTCTACGGGCCCGACGGGACCTGCCTGACGCACTTCGGCCCGGACTCCGTGGTGGCGGCCGGTGGGGCGCCGCGGACCAGCGAGCAGCGGCAGATCGAGGCGATCGCGACGTGCCCGCCCGGACCCGAGCTCGACGCCTGGCTGCGGGGCCTGGACCCGCGCGTGCTGCCCTCGGCGATCGTGGTCGAGGTGATCGCCGCGCAGACCCGGATCGAGTCCTACCAGCACGCCCGGACCCTGGGCCTGATCGCCGAGCTCGCCTCCCGGGAGGAGATGAGCCCGGAGTGGTCGCCGCTGGCCGGTGCGCCCCCGACGCAGGCGTGCGTGGCCGGCGACGAGCTCGCCATGCGCCTGGGCTGGTCGCGAGTCACGGCGACGAAGACCGTGCACCGGGCGCTGGTGCTGGACGGGATGCTCGGCGCGACCCGGGAAGCCCTGGAGGTCGGGCACCTCGACGCCGGCAAGGCCCAGGTCCTGACGGCCGAGCTGGCGGACCTGTCGTTCCAGGTCGCGCACGCGGTCGAAGACGCGGTGCTGCCCGACGCGCACCAGTGCTCGGTCGCCGAGCTCCGGCAGCGCGTGCAGCGGGAGATCCGGCTGGTCGACCCCGAGGGAGCCGCGAGTCGCCGGGAGCGCGCCCGGTGCACGAGGAAGGTGTCCCACCCGCGTCCGCAGCCGGACGGGATGGCTTCCATGTGGCTGGTCCTGGACGCGGCGGACGCGCTGCGGGTCGACGGGGTCCTCACTCACGCCGCCAAGACCGCCAAGGCCCTCGGCGACGACCGGACCCTGGACCAGCTGCGCGCCGACGGTCTGCGGGACCTGGTGGTGGGCGACGTCCCGGAGTCCGACGGACCGGCGTTCCAGGTCCACCTGTCGCCGGGTCTGCGGGTGCCGCCGGAGCCGCGGCGGTCGTGGAACAGGGCGGCCTTCACCGACCGGGACGGGGTGGTGCTCACCCGCCCGGTGGATTCGATCCCCGTCGCCACCCTGACCCCGCTCGACGGCACCGCGACGCACCCCGCGCCCACCCACGACCACCCGGCCTTGCCGCCCGGCACACCGCCCCACACGACGTCGCCGACCGCACCGCCCCAAGCCACTGCGGCGGGCGCACCACCCGAAGTTGCGCCGCCCGTCGCGCCGACCGAAGCCGCGTCGTCCGACGCGCCGACCGAAGCCGCGTCGCCCGACGCGCCGACCGGCATCGCTGCACCCGCCGTCGCGGTCACCGCCCTCGTGCGTGCGCCGAGCGCCGCCGCGACCGCACCCGCGCGTCGCGGCTGCACCCGCTGCTCGGGCCGCCCCGGCGCCGAGGTCCGGATCACCATCCCCGCGTCCACCTTGCTCGGCCTGGACGACCAGCCCGCGCACCTCGACGGCCACGGGCCCATCGACGCCGTCCAGGCAAGGGCGCTGGCGATCGGCGGGGTCTGGCAGCGCGTCGTCACCGACCCGGTCACCGACCGGGTCCTGGACGTCGGCCGCGAACGCTACCGACCACCCGCCGCGCTCGCCGACCACATCCGCACCCGAGATCGGACCTGCGCCGCACCCGGGTGCAGGGTCCCGGCCTGCGGCTGCGAGCTCGACCACACCCAGGAGTTCCACCCCCGACCGGGTGGCGACCCCGACGCGCCCCTGGGTCGCACCGACGCGGACAACCTCGGACCGGTCTGCCACCGGCACCACCGCCTCAAGACCGACGGCGGCTTCCGGCTGCGGCAGATCGAACCCGGCCTGTTCGAGTGGATAACCCCGACCGGGCACCGATACCTCACCCGTCCCGGCAGCGGGCAGACCCACGACGCCACCGCCGACCCCGACGACGCACCACCCCCGTTCTGACCCAGGGGGTTCGGACCTCCGGGTCGTGACCCGGCCTGCCCTGCCCGTCCGCCTGACCCGTCCGCCTGGCTCGCCCGCCTCGTGCGACCTGCCGCCCGCCCCGGTTCTCCGACCCGGATGCGCGGGCACCGCAGGTTGTCGGCGGCGGGACGTAGGCTGTGCGGCGTGTACGAGGGCGCGGTCCAGGACCTGATCGACGAGCTGGGGCGGCTGCCCGGCGTCGGTCCCAAGAGCGCGCAGCGGATCGCGTTCCACATCCTCGCGGCGGACCCCACGGACGTGCGCCGTCTGGTTGACGCGCTGACCGAGGTGAAGGCCAAGGTCCGGTTCTGCGTGCAGTGCGGCAACGTGGCGGAGGAGGACCTCTGCCGCATCTGCCGCGACCCGCGTCGGTCGCCGGCGGTGCTGTGCGTGGTCGAGGAGCCGAAGGACGTCGTCGCGATCGAGCGCACCCGCGAGTTCCGCGGCAGGTACCACGTGCTCGGCGGGGCCATCAACCCGATCGCGGGCGTGGGGCCGGATGACCTGCGCATCAAGGACCTCATGACCCGGCTGGCCGACGGCACCGTCACCGAGGTGATCCTGGCGACGGACCCGAACGTCGAGGGCGAGGCCACCGCCACCTACCTCGCGCGACTCCTCGTGCCGATGGGTCTGACGATCAGCCGGCTCGCGTCGGGCCTGCCCGTCGGCGGCGACCTGGAGTACGCGGACGAGGTGACGCTCGGCCGGGCGTTCGAGGGTCGGCGCCGCATCAGCGCCTGACGCCGGAGCCCGGGCCCGGGTCGTGCCCGGTGCTGGGCTGCCGACGAGCCCGCTCGGCGAGCGCCCCGCGCGCCGTCCGGTTCGTCCCACCGGTGCTCGCCGTCCCCGCGTGTCGAGCCCGCCGGCGGGCGTGTCGCGATCCGGAGGGGCAGCATGGCCCCCGTGACCGCACCCGAGGACGACCTGCGCGTGGCGACCGACTCGGCCCAGGTGGACGACCTGGCGCTCGACCCGGAGGCCGCCGACCTGCGCGCCGTCGCGGACTCCACGGCGCGGGAGTGCCGCGCATTCCTCACGACGGTCACGGAGGTGGCGTCGGGGAGCAACCCGGACGCCGCGATCCCGCTGCTGCTGCTCGCCGTCTCGGACGTGCTGGCGGTGGGTGCCCGGCTGGGGGCGATCGTCGACGTCGTGCCGACGGACCGGTTCGAGCCGGACGTCGGCCCGGACCCGGACGTCGAGCCGCTGCGCACCGCGCTGGCCGAGGTGCTCGACGGCGTGGACGACTATGCCGAGGTGGTGGACCCCGTCCTGGGCGGCGAGGTCACCACGTCCACGCTGTCGGGGGACCTGGTGGCGGTCGCGGGCGCGCTGCTGCAGGGGCTGCGGCACCACGAGCGCGGCCACGTCCTCGAGGCGCTGTGGTGGTGGCAGTTCTCCTACCTGTCGACCTGGGGCGAGCGCGCGGCGAGCGTGCTGCGCACGCTGCAGACCCTGCTGGCGCACCTGCGCCTCGACGTCGACGACGACGTGGCGGCCGAGGCGGAGTACGACGCGCTGCAGCCCTGACGCGCACGGCGGCGGCGCGGTGCTCGGGCGTCAGGCCACCGTCCACCGGCGGAGGTCGCCCCGGGCCCGGTAGCCGAGCTTCCGCAGCGCCCGGCTCATGTGGTTCTCGACGGTGCGGACGCTCAGGTGCAGCTTCTCGGCGATCTGCCGGTTGCTGAGCCCGTCCCTCCCCAGTGCCGCGACCTCGCGCTCCCGGTCGGACAGCGGCTCCGTGCTGACCGCGCGGTGGTCCGCGGCCGTGCCGTCGTCCAGGCCGAGCAGCTCGCGCGCCGCGGCGGTCAACGTGCTGGTGACGCGCGGATGCACGCGAGGGAGCGCCGCCGCGACGGCCGCCGCGTCCCGGTCGGCGAGCGCGAGCTGCAGGTCGAGGTACGGGTCCAGGAGCGGGAGCACGACGCCGCGACGGGTCGCGCGGACGGCCGCGGCGCGCTCGGCGGTGAGCGGCGGGGGAGCGAACGCCCACGTGACGAGCGCCGGCTGTCGGAGCCCCGCCTCCGCGTAGGACGAGCCTGCGCGCCAGGCGATCTCGGCGCCGGTCGTCCGGTCGCCCTCGGCCACGGCGACCGCGATCGCGCCGACCACGCGGAGCGACCGGATCAGGGGCCGGTACAGCCGCGGCGTCTTCTCCAGCTCGCGGAGGAGCGCGCGTGCCAGGTCGACGTTCCCCGCGCCCACCTGCAGCACGGCCCCGAGGGCCAGGCCGCGGCGGTAGTAGGTCGTCTCGATCGGGCCGGCGGGGCCGAGCCGCAGGGCGGTGCTGAGCACCCGCCAGGCGGCCTCGATCTCGCCGGTGAAGCAGAGGACCTCGGCGAGCACGGTGGCGTGCACCCGGATGCCGAAGGCGTCGTACGCGTCGTAGGCGGCGCTGAGCAGGAGACGCTCGTGCCGCTCGGCCTCGTCGAGCCGGCCGAGGAGGGTGAGGCACTCGCCCCGGAGGGCGATCCGGTAGTGCCGGACCTCGTCGGCGTCGGGGGCCGGCCCGCGGTCGGCGTCGTCGGCGCGGTCGAGGACGGCGAGGGCGAGGTCGGGTCGTCCGGCCTCCAGCAGGGCGGCGGCGGTCAGCGGGCCGGGGGCGCCGCGGAAGGCGGTCGCGGTGACGCGCGGAGGGTCGGCGGCGGCGACGTCCTCGGGTGACCGCCCGTCCCGGATCTCCGTGACCAGCCGCTGCTTGAGGTCCTCGAGGGCGTCGAGCCGGCCGGAGCCGTCGGTCTCGGAGCCCGGCGGAGGACCCCCGGTGCCGGCGTCGTCGCCGCGGCCCTCCGGGGCGTCGTCCCCGCGCCAGGACTCCCACCTGCTGCGGTAGTACCGGTACGTCAGCGCGTCGTCGTCGGTGTCCTCCGGGCCCCGGGTCGTGTCGCGGAACACGGCGGCGATCTGGTCGCGTGCGGGCCGCCGCATGAGCTGCGCCAGGTACGCGGTGGCGGTGCCCAGCCGAGGGTCGGCCGACCACGCAGCGTGCGCGGCCGCCTCGGCCGCGGCCGCGCGCTCGTGCACGACGCCGGTGACCTGCGTGCTCCACCGCAGGACGTCGGCGCTGCCGGCGGCGTCCCGGGCGAGAAGGGCGGTGAGGTCCGGGCGCGGGGGGTCGACGACGGCGACGACGTCACCGACCGCGGCGCGCGCCGTCGCCAGCAGCCGGCGGCGGTGCGGCGGTGCGACCCGGTCCCGGAGCGCCCGGGCCAGTGCCGGCGGTGCGACCACGAGCAGGGCGTCGGCCCCGCCCGCCTCGTTCTCGACCACCCGGCCCTGGTCCGCCAGGTCGTCCAGCAGGGCGGGTGCGACCAGCTGCGCCGCTGCCCCGGGCGCGACGGGACCGACGACGGCGAGGCGCTCGAGCGCGTCCACCCGGGCACCGTCCAGGGTGGCGAGGAACAGCGCCGCGACGGCGTCCGCGGGCACTTCCAGCAGCCGCCCGTCGTCGACGTGCCGGCCCGCCTCGCGGCGCAGCGCCCCGGTGGCGCGCGCCGCCGACAGCAGGGCGACCGCGGCGCCGGGGTTCCCGCCGGACTGCGCGAGGAGGGTGCTGGTGAGCGCGGCGTCCGCCTGCCCGCCGAGCACGGTCGCCACGAGTGCGCTGAGCGCCGCGAGGCCGAGCGGCGGGACCCGGACCTCGGCCGGCGCACGGGCGACGAGCAGCTCGCGCGGTCCGCCGGGCGCGGTGCGCAGCAGGTCGGCCGTGGTCGCGGCGACGAGCCGGCAGCCGGTCCGCACCAGGGCGCGCTGCACGACGCGCAGGGTGCCGGGGTCGAGCCGGTCCACGTCGTCGACGAGCAGGACGCTGCGCGGGGCCGTGAGCTCGTCCGCCAGCCAGGCGGTCAAGCCGGTCTCGTCCGGGACGCGCGGCGGCGCCGAGGGGTGGTCCAGCACCGCCGCGAACGGCGCCGGCCCGCTCGCGCGCAGCAGCACGCCGGGCAGCCGGCGGTCCGACAGGTCGGCGCGCAGGGCCTCGAGCGTCGCGGACTTCCCGATGCCCCGCTCGCCGCGGAGCGCCACGTCGCGTCCGGCCGCCAGCCAGCGCCGCACCGCGATCAGGGCCTCGTCCCGGCCGCCGCCGCTCATCGTGCTCCCACCCCGCTGCACCCCCCGCGGTGCGCGACGCGCCGAACCGGCGCCCGCCCGTGCCCGCCCGGGGCCAGCGTAGGCCCGCGGTTCGCGCGCCGAGGGGGCAGGGGGCACGTCGAGCGAGCACCCGGCGGGTGCTCGCTCGACGTGTCGGGTGCTTGCTCGCGGTGCGCGGTGGCGCGGTGCGCGGGCCGGGGCCCTCGGGGCGGGGTGCGGGGTACGCCGGGTGCGCGGGGTGCTGTGGCGCGGCGCGCCGCCCGCTTCCGCCGCGGGGTCAGGCGACGGTGGTGTCCAGCTGGACGTCGATGTTGCCGCGCGTGGCGTTCGAGTACGGGCACACCTGGTGCGCCTGCTCGACGAGCTTCTCCGCCGTGGCCTGGTCGACGCCGCCGATCTCGACGTGCAGCGCGGCGCTCAGGGTGTAGCCGCCGGTGCCGTTGGGCAGGATGCCGATGTCGGCGACGACGGCGGAGTCGCGGATCGGCGTCTTGGCGGCCGACGCGACGCCCTTGAGCGCGGAGTGGAAGCACGCGGCCCAGCCGGCGGCGAACAGCTGCTCGGGGTTGGTGCCGCCGCCGGGGCCGCCCATCGGGGCCGGGACGGCGAGCGTCAGGTCGAGGACGCCGTCGTCGCTGGTGACCTGGCCTCCCGCGCGGCCCTCGCCGGTCGAGGTGGCGGTGGCGGTGTAGAGCGCGCTCATGGGGACGACCTCCAGGTAGACGAACTAGTACGTCTATGTATGCCACAGATCGGTCGCGCGTGCCAGACTGGCTCACCGGCGAGCACTCCGGCCCGCCCGACCGCCGCGCCGACCCCGAGGAGGAGGACCCCGTGACGCCCCCCGCGACCGCCACCGCGCCCGCCGGCGCGCGCCCCGCCTCGCCGGTCGCCGCCCGCGTCCTCGACGCCGCCGCCCGGCTGTTCTACGCCGACGGCATCCGCGCGGTCAGCGCGGACCGGGTCATCGCGGCGGCCGAGGTCAGCAAGGTGACGTTCTACCGGCACTTCCCGACCAAGGACGCCCTGGTGGTGGCCTGGCTGAGCGCCGTCGCCGCGGCGGAGCGCGCCGCACTGGACGCGGTCCGCGCCGCGCACCCCGACGACGCCGGGGCCGTGCTCCGTGGGTACGCCGAGGGCTTGGGTGCGGAGTCGTGCCGGCCGGGGTTCCGCGGCTGCCCGTTCATCAACGCCGCGGCCGAGTACGCCGACCCCGACCACCCGGTCCGCGCGGTCGTCGCGGAGCACCGGCGGTGGATGGTCGCCGCCGCAGCCGACCTCCTCGCGGACCTCGGGCTGGACGACCCGGTCGGCGCCGCCGAGGAGCTGGTCGTGCTGCGGGACGGCGCGATGGTCGCCGGGTACGTCGGGGGCGCCGAGCGCGCGGCCTCCGTCGCGGCGACCCTCCGGCACGCGGGCGCGGCGGTGGTCGCCGCGCACCGGGCGCCCGGCACCACCCCTCGCACCGCCGCGTGACGGTCTCGGGCCTGGAGCTCACGGTCGGCACCGTGGTGCTCCTGGTGCTGGCCGGGTTCGCCGCCGGGTGGGTCGACGCCGTCGTGGGCGGCGGCGGCCTGGTGCAGCTCCCCGCCCTGCTGCTCGTGCCGGGGATCAGCCCGGTGCAGGCGCTCGCGACGAACAAGCTCGCGGGGATCATGGGCACCTCCGTCAGCGCGGCGACGTACTACCGGCGCGTCCAACCCGGGTTGGGGACCGCGGGGCCGATGGCGCTCGCGGCCCTGGTCGGGGCCGGCGGGGGAGCCGCGCTGGCCTCGCTGCTGCCCGAGGACGTGTTCGTCCCGGTGATCCTCGTCGCGCTGGTGGCGGTCGCGGTCTACACCGTCGCGCGGCCGCAGGTCGGCCGGGCCACCGCGCTGCGCTGGCAGGGGCGCACCCACCTGCTGGTGGCGCTCGGGCTGGGCGCCGGCATCGGGTTCTACGACGGGCTGCTCGGGCCGGGCACGGGGTCGTTCCTCGTGATCGCGCTGGTCGGGGTGCTGGGCTACGCGTTCCTCGAGGCGTCGGCGCAGGCGAAGATCGTCAACGCCGCGACCAATCTCGGCGCGCTGGTCGTGTTCGCGGCGCAGGGCGCGCCGCTGTGGCGGCTCGGCCTGATGGTCGGGGCCGCGAACGTCCTGGGCTCCTACCTGGGCGCGCGCACCGCCGTCGCGCGCGGCAGCGGGTTCGTGCGGGTGGTGTTCCTGGTGGTCGTCGCGGTGCTGATCGTGCGGCTCGGGGCCGAGCTGCTCTGACGGTCCCGCGATGCGGGCGGACCGCGGGTGCGTGCTGCGCCGCGGCCTAGACTTCCGCCGACCCCGGCGGTCGCCGCCCGGCGCCCGCGACCCCGCAGCAGGAAGCTCCCTCCCGTGGCCCTCATCGTGCAGAAGTACGGCGGTTCCTCGGTCGCCGACGCCGACAGCATCAAGCGCGTCGCGAAGCGGATCGCGGAGGCCAAGCGCGCGGGCGACGACGTGGTGGTCGTCGTCTCGGCGATGGGCGACACGACGGACGAACTGATCGACCTCGCGCAGCAGGTGACGCCGCTGCCGCCGCAGCGCGAGATGGACATCCTGCTCACCGCCGGCGAGCGCATCTCGATGTCGCTGCTGGCGATGGCGATCAGCAACCTCGGCGTCGAGGCGCAGTCGTTCACCGGCCAGCAGGCGGGCGTCATCACCGACTCCGTGCACGGGAAGGCGCGCATCATCGACGTGACGCCGAGCCGCATCCAGCAGGCCGTCGACGCGGGTGCGGTCGCGATCGTCGCCGGGTTCCAGGGCGTCACCCAGCACACCAACGACGTGACGACCCTCGGCCGCGGCGGCTCGGACACCACGGCCGTCGCGCTCGCCGCCGCCCTGCACGCCGACGTCTGCGAGATCTACACGGACGTCGACGGCGTGTTCACCGCCGACCCGCGCATCGTGCCGTCGGCCCGCAAGATCGACCGCATCACCTACGACGAGATGCTCGAGATGGCCGCGAGCGGCGCCAAGGTGCTCGTGCTGCGCTGCGTTGAGTACGCGCGGCGGTACGGGGTGCCCGTGCACGTGCGATCGTCGTTCTCGACCCACCCGGGCACGCTGGTGACGGACGCCCCGACCGAAGGAGGAGCCCCGATGGAGCAGCCGATCATCGCCGGCGTCGCGCACGACCGCAGCGAGGCGAAGATCACGATCGTCGACGTCCCGGACGTGCCCGGCAAGGCCGCGCGCATCTTCGAGGTCGTCGCCGGGTCGGGGGTCAACCTCGACATGATCGTGCAGAACGTCTCCGTGGCCTCGACCGGGCGGACGGACATCTCGTTCACGCTGCCCGCCACCGACGGGGCGGCCGCGACCGCGGCGCTGACCCAGCACCAGCCCGACATCGGCTTCACGTCGCTGCAGTACGACGACACGATCGGCAAGCTGTCGCTGATCGGCGCGGGCATGAAGTCGCACCCCGGGGTCTCCGCCCGGCTGTTCGCCGCGCTGTCGGACGCCGGCATCAACATCGAGATGATCTCGACCTCGGAGATCCGCATCTCCGTGGTGACCCGCGCCGACCAGCTCGACGACGCCGTGCGCGCGGTGCACACGGCGTTCGACCTGGACAGCGCCGACGAGCAGGCCGTGGTGTACGGAGGGACCGGACGATGAGCGAGAGCGTGAGCACGGGCGCGGGCCTGCGGGTCGGCGTCGTCGGCGCCACCGGCCAGGTGGGCGCCGTGATGCGCCGGCTGCTGGAGGAGCGCGACTTCCCGGTGGCCGAGATCCGGTACTTCGCCTCCGCGCGGTCGGCCGGGACGACGCTGCCGTGGCGCGGCACCGAGGTCGTCGTCGAGGACGCCGAGACCGCGGACCCGACCGGCCTCGACATCGCGCTGTTCTCCGCCGGCGGTGCGACGTCGAAGGCGCAGGCGCCGCGGTTCGCCGCCGCGGGCGTCACGGTGATCGACAACTCGTCCGCCTGGCGGATGGACCCCGACGTGCCGCTGGTCGTGTCCGAGGTGAACCCGGGCGCGCTCGACGAGGTGCGCAAGGGCATCGTCGCGAACCCGAACTGCACCACGATGGCCGCGATGCCCGTGCTGCGGGTGCTGCACGAGGAGGCCGGCCTGCGCCGGCTCGTCGTGTCGACCTACCAGGCGGTGTCGGGCTCCGGCCTGGCCGGCGCGCGCGAGCTCGACGACCAGGTGCGGGCCGGGGTCGAGCAGGACACGCTCGCGCTGGTGCACGACGGCGGTGCGGTGACGTTCCCGGAGCCGCAGAAGTACGTCGCCCCGATCGCGTTCAACGTCATCCCGCTGGCCGGCAACCTGGTGGACGACGGCAGCCTGGAGACGGACGAGGAGCAGAAGCTCCGCAACGAGTCCCGCAAGATCCTCGGCATCCCCGACCTGCTGGTGTCCGGCACCTGCGTCCGGGTGCCGGTGTACACGGGGCACTCGCTGTCGATCAACGCCGAGTTCGACCGCCCGATCACCCCGGAGCGCGCGTACGAGCTGCTCTCCGGCGCGCCGGGCGTCCAGGTGGCCGACGTCCCGACCCCGCAGCAGGCGGCGGGCGCCGACCCGTCGCTGGTCGGCCGCATCCGGCAGGACCCGGGCGCGCCCGACGGCCGGGGGCTGGCGCTGTTCATCTCGAACGACAACCTGCGCAAGGGCGCGGCGCTCAACGCCGTGCAGGTCGCCGAGCTGCTGGCCGCCCGCCTGGGCGCCGCGACCGCCTGACCCGCGCGCGCGAGGACCCGCCGCACCGGCTCACCACGAGCCGGGCGGCGGGTCCTCCGACGTCCCGGGCCCTCACGCGCCCGCCGGGACCACCACGACCTTGCCGTGCACGCGGCCGGCGTCGGCCTCCGCGTGCAGCGCGGGGAGCTCGGCCAGCGGGACGCGCCGCGCGATCTCGACGCGCAGCTCGCCGGCGTCGACCAGCGCGACGAGCCGCCGCAGCACGTCCGCGTCCGGGTGCACGTACACGGTCACGGCGCGCACGCCGCGCGCCGGGTCCTCCGGGGTCGCGACCCGCGGCGTGGTGGACACGACGACCCCGCCGTCGCGGACCCGGGTGGCCAGCGCCGCGAACCCCTCCTCGGTGACCGGGGCCAGGTTGAGCAGGACGTCCACGGGCTCGGTCACGGCGTCCAGCAGGGACGTCGCGGTGTGGTCGACGACCTCGTCCGCGCCCGCGGCCCGGACGGCCTCGGCGCTGCGCGGGCTGGCGGTCGCGATCACGTGGGCGCCCGCGCGGTGGGCCAGCTGGACGGCGTAGCCGCCGACCGGCCCGCCGGCGCCGTTGATCAGGACCCGCCGACCGGCCTCCAGGTCGGCGGCCTCGAACAGCGCCTGCCAGGCGGTGAGCCCGACCGACGGCAGTCCGGCCGCGTCGGCGAGCGGGATCCGGGTCGGGGCCGGCACCAGCGCCTCGGCGGGGGCGACGACGAACTCGGCCGCCGAGCCGTCGGCCGCCATCGGCAGGAAGCCGACGACCCGGTCGCCGGCCGCCAGGCCCGTCACGCCGGCGCCGACCGCGTCCACCGTGCCGGACACGTCGTAGCCCGGGGTGTGCGGCAGCGTGATCGGGATCGGCAGGAAGCCGCCTCGCATGCCCCCGTCCGCGGGGTTGTACGCCGAGCCGGCGACCCGGACCCGGACCTCGCCGGCGCCGGGGACCGGCAGCTCGACGTCCTCGTGGCGCAGGACGTCCGCCGCGCCGGTCTCGTGGAACCGCACTGCCTTCATGGTGACTCCTCAGTCGTTCCGTGGTGCTTCGGATTCGAAGCGCTATCGAGGACGGTACACAAGCTTCGAATCGGAAGCAAGTGCTTCGAAGACGAACTTCCTGCCATGTCTTGCCTCGGGTCGCGCTCCTGTGGTTCATTAGTGGAGTAACGAACCACTGAACCAGTCGCACGAGAGGAGGCCGACCGTGTTCGACGGCCGCGACCCCATCTACGTGCAGATCGCCGACCAGATCCGCCAGGACGTCCTGCGCGGCGACCTCCAGCCCGAGGAGCAGGTGATGAGCACGACGCAGTACGCCACCACCTTCCGCATCAACCCGGCCACGGCCGCGAAGGCGTTCGCCCAGCTCGTCGACGACGGGATCCTCTACAAGCGCCGCGGCGTCGGGATGTTCGTCGCCCCGGGCGCCCCGGACCGGTTGCGCGCCGAGGGCCGGGAGTCCTTCTTCGCCGAGACGGTCGACCCGGTGGCCGACCACGCCCGCGCGCTGGGCATCCCGCTCGAGGACGTCATCGCCCGCCTGCGGGCGCACGCCGCGCGCACCGCCGGCGACCGGCAGGACGGGGCGGCGTCGTGACCGCCCCGGCCGGGCTCCTCGGGCTCGAGGCGCGCGGGCTGACCGTGCGCTACGGCCGGAAGACCGCCCTCGACGCGGTCGACCTGTCCGTCCCGGCGGGCTCCATCACCGGCCTGCTGGGCCGCAACGGCTCCGGCAAGACGACGCTCGCGTCCGTGGCCGCGGCCTTCCGCCGCCCGACGTCCGGCGCGGTGCTGGTCGGCGGCGAGGACCCCTGGGAGAACGACGACCTCCTGCCGCGGGTGCTGCTGGTCCGGGAGTCGGGCGACGTGATCGACACCGAGACCCTGCGCTCGAACCTCCGGTTCACCGAGGACTGCCGGCCCGCGTTCTCCCGCGAGGTCGCGGAGCGGCTCATGGACCGGTTCGAGCTGGACCCGGGCGCGAAGCCGCAGAAGCTGTCCCGCGGCCAGAAGTCGGCGTTCGGCATCGTCCTCGGCGTCGCCGCCCGCGCGGACCTGACCCTGCTCGACGAGGTGCACCTCGGCCTCGACGCGCCCTCGCGGTACGCGTTCTACGACGCGCTGCTCGAGGACTACGTCGAGCACCCGCGGACGATCGTGCTGTCCAGCCACCTGATCGGCGAGGTCGAGCGGCTGCTCGAGCACGTCGTGGTCCTGGACCACGGGCGGGTCCTCCTGGCGCAGGACGCGGACGCCCTGCGGGTCACCGGCGTCTCGGTGACGGGGCCGGCCCGCGAGGTCGAGCGGTTCGTCGTCGGGCGGACGGTGCTCGGCCGCCAGCAGCTCGGCGGCACCGTGCAGGCCACGGTGCTCGCGACGCTCGCGGACGGCGAGGCCGCGAACGCGAAGGCCGCCGGCCTGGACCTGGGGCCGGTGCCGCTGCAGGACCTGTTCGTGCACCTGACCGCCGACGGCGCCGCGGACGCGGCGCGCGAGCTCGGGAGGGCCCGATGAGCACCACCACCCGCACCCTGTTCCCCGCCCGCCCGGCGACCCGGCAGGGCCCGGTGCTGCGCACGGCGACGTGCCTGCTCGCCTGGTTCGGCCAGGTGGCGCTCTGGTACTGGGCGATCGTGCTCGTCGTGGTCGTCGCGGTGCCCCTGGTCGTCGACGCGGTCGGCGACGTCGGGACCTCGACGATCTGGTTCGCCCGGCAGAGCGGGGTCTGGTTCCCGTTCTCGATCATGATCGGGATCGCCACCACGTACCCGCAGGTGCACGTCGCGAGCGGCATGACCCGGCGCAGCTACGTGCGCGGCGCGCTCGCCGCCGCGGTGCTGCTCGCGGTCGCGTTCGCCGTGCTCATGGCCGGCGGGCTGATGGCCGAGCGCGCCTGGTACGGCGCGATGGGGTGGGAGTGGTCGCTGCAGGACCAGGGCTGGTTCGACCCCGACGTGAGCTTCGGCAGCCTGCTCGTCGCGTACCTGGCGACGTTCGTCGTCGCCTACGTCAGCGGCCTGCTGGTCGGCACCGTGTACGCGACCGCCGGCGGGTGGTGGGGCACCCTCACGCTGCCGCTCACGGCCGGGCCGTCGGTGGCCATGACCATCCTGGTCGGCAACTCGAACGACTGGGTCCCGTTCTCCGACCTGTTCGGCAGCACCGGCGAGGCCACCCCGCTCGCGCTGGTCCTCACCGCCTCCGCGGTCATGACGGCGGCCCTCGCCGCCGCGTTCTGGCTGATCGCCACCCGCCGCTCGATCGCACCGCGCCGCGGCTGACCCGACGCGCCCGCGGTGGCGCGCCGCACACCCCCCGCACGACCCGACCCACCCGCACCACGCGAGGAGGAGATCCCGTCATGCCCGGAGCAGACCCCGTGATCCACGCGGAGCACCTGGAGAAGCGCTACGGCCGCACCGTCGCCGTCGCCGACGTCAGCCTGACCGTCCACCGCGGCGAGATCGTCGGCGTGCTGGGCCGCAACGGCGCCGGCAAGACCACCACCGTCGAGATGATCGGCGGCCTGCGCGAGCCCGACGGCGGCACGGTCCGCGTCCTCGGGCTCGACCCGGCCGGACCCGCCGCCGACCGCGCCGCCCTGCGCGAGCGGGTCGGGCTGCAGCTGCAGGAGTCCGCGCTGCCCCTGCGGATCACGGTCCGCGAGGCGGTCGAGGAGTACGCCTGCTTCTACGACGACCCCGCGGACCCCGACGAGCTGCTGCGCGACCTCGGGCTCGCCGACAAGGCCGGCACCCAGTTCCGGGCGCTGTCCGGCGGCCAGAAGCAGCGGCTGTCGATCGCGCTGGCGCTGGTGGGCAACCCGGAGCTCGCGATCCTCGACGAGCTCACCACCGGCCTCGACCCGCAGGCGCGCCGGGACACCTGGGACGTCGTCGAACGCGTGCGGCGGCGCGGCGTGACGATCGTGCTGGTCACGCACTTCATGGAGGAGGCCGAGCGGCTCTGCGACCGCGTGGTGCTGGTCGACGCCGGCAGGGTCGTCGCCGAGGGGACCCCCGCCGAGGTCGCCGCCCTGGTCGGGGCCGACCAGACGCTCGTCTTCCGGCCGTCCGCGCCGGTCGACGCGGCCGCGCTCGGCGCCCTCGGGTCGGTCGGCTCCGTCGACCTCGAGCCCGACGGGTCCGTGCGGGTCCGCGGCACCGGCAACGTGGTGCAGGACGTCATGGTCGCCCTGGCCGGCGCCGGCGTCCGGCCCGACGACCTGCGCGTGCAGCGCAGCACCCTGGAGGACGCGTTCGTCCGGCTGACCGGTGCTCCGGCCGACCCGGGAGCGCGCCCCGCCACCCCGTCCGCGACCGACCGCGTGGAGGCCTGACATGTCCGCGACCAGCCCCCGGGTGCTCGCCCGGGTCACCGCCGTCGAGGGGCGCCTCGCCCTGCGCGAGCCGTCCAACGTGTTCTTCGCCGTCCTGTTCCCCGCCGTGCTCCTCGCGGTGCTCGGCCTCGCGATGCCGTGGGGGTCGACCCCGTACAGCGAGGACGACCCGCTGCTGTCGCAGATCAACGGCATCACCGGCTACACGCCGATCGTCCTGACGCTGGCCGTCGGCACCGTGGCGCTGTCCGTCTACCCGATCACGATCGCCACCTACCGCGGTACCGGGGTGCTCCGCCGCCTGTCGACGACCCCGCTGCCGCCCTCGCGCCTCCTGGTCGCCCAGGTCCTCGTCAACGTGGCCGCGCTGCTCGTGGCGGCCGTGCTCGCGCTCGCGGTCGGGATGCTCGTCGTCGACGTGAGCGCGCCGGAGCGTCCGGGCGTCGTGCTCGCCGGGTTCCTGCTGGCCGCCACGTCCACGTTCGGCGTCGGCTCGCTCATCGCCGCGCGCGCGCCGACGGCGGGCGCGGCCACCGGCATCGGGATGACCGTCTACTTCGTGTCGCTGTTCTTCGCGGGCGTGTGGCTGCCGCTGCCGATCATGCCCGAGGTCGTCCAGGAGGTCGCCGCGTGGACGCCGCTGGGCGCGGGGTCGCAGGCGATGCTCGACGGGTGGGTCGGCGCCGGGGTGCCGGTGCGCGAGCTGCTCGTGATGGCGGGGTGGAGCGTCGTGCTCGTCCCGCTGTCGGCGCGGCTGTTCCGCTGGCGCTGAGCCGCCGCGGGCGCTCCCTGGGAGCGTGCTGGGGATCACGTCGAGAATTGGTGCAGATCTCAACCATCCTCTGAAGTGACCCCGGTCGGCGGCCGATCATCCGGGTATGCCCCCGGTCGCGCCTGGACGCCGCGCACACGGGCGGGCGCCGCACGAGGCGCCCGTCGTCGTGCGCCTGCTCGCGCACGTCCCGGCCTGGGCGCGCGCGGGCGGCAGCGCGGCCGCCGCCGGGCGGGTGCTGCTGCTGTTCGGCGGGGCGGTCGTGATCCTCGGCGCGTTGTGCCTCGGGGTCGACGGGCACGGGCTGCGGGTGCTGGCCGCGATGTCCGGCGCGATGCTCGCGCTGGTGGGCGTGAGCCTGCGGGTGCGGTGGCACCGGGACGGCTGGGGCACGCTCGCGTTCCCGCTCGCGCTGCTGCTCGCTCTCGGCGCCGTCGGCCTCACCACCACCGGCATCGCCAGCGCCTTCGTCGGCCTGATTCCGCTGTGCTTCGTCTACGCGGGACTGTTCCACCCCGGGCGCGCTGCGCTCGCGCTGCTGCCGGCCGCGTGCGGCGCGTACGTCGCGATGGCGTCGACCCTGGACGGCAAGGCCGTGGTGCGGCTCGTGATCTACGCCGTGACCTGGTGGGGCACGGCCCAGGTGATCGCGCTCGCCACCGCCTATCAGCGCGACGTGCGCCGGCGGCTCCGCACCGACGCGCGCACCGACCTCCTCACCTCGCTCGCCAACCGGCGCGACCTCGAGGAGCGGCTGACCCGGGCCGTCCCGGGCGACTGCGTCGTCATCGCCGACCTCGACCACTTCAAGCGCGTGAACGACAGCCGGGGCCACGCCGCGGGCGACGCCGTGCTCGAGCGGTTCGGGCACGTCCTCCACGAGCACCTGCGGCGCCGCGACTACGCGGCCCGGTACGGCGGCGAGGAGTTCGTGCTGATCCTGCCGCGCACCGAGCCGGTGCAGGCGCTGAACATGCTGCGGGCGCTGCGCGCAGAGTGGGCCGAGGAGGGCACCGGCGTGACGTTCTCCGCCGGCATCGCGCTGATCACGGACGGCGCGCCCGCGGGGTCGGCCCTGGCCGCCGCGGACATCGCGCTGTACCGGGCGAAGCAGGCGGGGCGGGACCGGTTCCGGATCGCGACCGAGGGCCTCGCGGCTGCGCGGCGCCCCGCGGCGGACCCGCAGGCGCCGGGTGCGCAGGGGCCGGGGGTGCGGGACCACTCGAGCGACCGGCCCGGCGGGCGGCGGGACCAGCACGCGGGCTGCTGAGGCCCGCCACTCGCCCGGCGTGCGCCCCTGCCCGACGTCCGTGGCGTTCGGCGCACCGGGTCCGGCGCGCACCCGAGGAACGACGAAGGCCCGGACCGTGCGGTCCGGGCCTTCGTCTTCTCACCGGTCGGGGTGGCGGGATTCGAACCCACGACCTCCTCGTCCCGAACGAGGCGCGCTACCAAGCTGCGCCACACCCCGGTGAAGCCCGCCCAGCATAGCCGACGCGAGCCGGTGGTCGTGCATCGAGGGCGGCCCAGGAGGTCGAAGTGTGAGGAGCGTCGCGTCTCAGGCCGCGACGAGCGTCAGCAGCGTGGCCTCGGGCCGGCACGCGAACCGCACCGGGGCGTACGGCGACGTCCCCAGGCCGGCGCACACGTGCAGCCAGGTGGAGTCCGCGCCGCCGCGGGCGTCGGGCCGCGGGCCCGGCCAGCCGTGCAGGCCCTTGGCCCGGTCCCGGGGGAGGTCGCAGTTCGTGACGAGCGCGCCGTAGCCGGGCACCGCGAGCTGGCCGCCGTGGGTGTGCCCGGCGAGCACGAGGTCCGCGCCGTCGGCGTGCATCGCGTCCAGGACGCGGCGGTAGGGCGCGTGCGTGACACCGAGGTGCAGGTCGACGTCGCCGTGCGGGGCACGGGCCACGCCCGCGTCGTCGACCACCGGGGCGGGACGGACGTCGTCGGGCCCACCCGCGGCGGGGAACCGGTCGCGGTCCAGGTGCGCGTCGTCGGTGCCGACGAGCGAGATCCGCCGGCCGCCTGCCTTGACCTCGTCGCGGCGGTTGGTCAGGTCCACCCAGCCGGCGGACCGGAACCGGTTGCCGAGCTCGCGCCAGGGCAGCTCCACCGGCGGGCGGGGCGGCGTCGTGCGGGCGTCGGGGAGCAGGTACCGGGCCGGGTTCTTGGGCGACGGCGCGAAGAAGTCGTTCGACCCCCACACGAACGCGCCCGGGGTGCCCAGGTGCGGCTCCAGCGCGTGCAGCAGCGCGGGCATCGCCTCGACGTGCGCCCAGTTGTCGCCGGTGTCCACCACCAGGTCGGGCCGGAGCGACGCGAGGTCGCGCACCCAGTCGACCTTGCGGTGCTGGCCGGGGGTCAGGTGCAGGTCGGACAGGTGCAGGACGCGCAGCGGGTCCTGGCCGTGCGGGAGCACCGGGACGGTGACCTCGCGCAGGGCGTACCAGCGGGACTCGACGAGCGTGCCCCACGCGACCGCGGCGGCGCCGGCGAGCGCGGCGCCGCCCAGGGCGCGGGCGACGGGGTGGGTCATCCGTTCCCGCCGCCGCCGTTGCCGCCACCGCCGCCACCGCCGCCGTTGTTCCCGCCGTTGTTGCCGCCCCCGCCGTCGCCGGCCGGTGCGCCCGGGCCGCTGGACAGCGTCAGGGTGATCGAGCTGCCCGCCGGTGCGCTGCCGGACGGGCTCTGGCTGACGACCGACCCCGGGGTGATGTCCGACGCCGTGGTGCCGCCGACGGTCGCGGAGAACCCGGCGTTCTGCAGGGTGGCGATCGCGGTGTTCTGGTCCTGGCCCACGACCGAGGGGATCGGGATGGCCTGGCCGTACCGGAGGTCGCTGCTCGGAGCCGTGAACCCCGGATTGGGCTGGCCGTCGTTCAGCGCCTCGTCCATGAAGTTCTTCCAGGTCACGCCGGCGAAGGTCGCGCCGTAGGTGTACCGGGCGTACCTGCCGTTGATGGTGATGTACTGCATCGGCTCGTTCCGGTCCGGGTAGCCGACCCACACGATCGACGCCAGGCGCGGGGTGTACCCCGCGAACCAGGTGTGCTCGTTGCGGGTCGTGGTGCCGGTCTTGCCGGAGGCCGTGTAGAACGACGGCCGCCCGATGGACTTGCCGGTGCCGTTCCAGACGTTGCTCATCGCCTCGTTCATGCCGGCGGCGACGTTCGGGTCGATGGCCTGGTGGCAGCCGGCGTCGGGGATCGGGATGTCCTCGCCGTCGGCGTTCTTCACGTTGGTGATCGCGATGGGCGTGCAGTAGATGCCGCCGGAGGCGAACGCCGCGTAGGCGCCGGCGAGCGCGAGCGGGCTGGTCACGCCGGAGCCGAGCACGTTGGACGGCTTCGCCTCGATGGCCTGGCCCTCGGCGCCCGCGTTCGAGCTCGTGACCCCGAGCTGCTTGGCGCCCTCCATGATGTTGCAGAGGTCCAGCTGCATCGCCATCGACAGGTACGCGAGGTTCACCGACTGCTGGGTCGCCTGCATGACGGTCATCTGCCCGGACCCGCCCTCGGCGTTGCCGACCGGCCAGCTCTGGCTCGGGTAGCGGGACCCGCACGCGGTGAACTGGTTGGTGTTGAGAGTCCGCTGCGTGCCGTTGACCCTCTCGTTGAGGTTGTGGCCGGTCTTGAGCCACTCGAGCAGCGTGAACGGCTTGAACGTCGAGCCGGGCATGAACCCGCCGGACCCGCCGTAGGAGTACGAGGTGTTGTAGTTGACCGAGGAGTCGCGACCCGCGGCCTCGGCGGTGTTGTTGAAGTTCCGGTTCTGGGCCATCGCCTTGATCTGGCCGGTCCCCGGCTCGACGACGGACATCGCGGACCCGACCCCGGTCGGGTCGTCGACCGGGACGGTCGCCTTGACCTGGTTGTCGGCGATCGTCTGGAGCCGCGGGTCGAGCGTCGTGGTGATCGTGAGGCCGCCGCGGTACAGCGTCTCCTCGCGCTCCTCGGCCGTCTCGCCGAACGCGGGGTCGTTCCGGATGACGTGCGTGACGTAGTCGCAGAAGTAGCCGGAGCCCTGCACCACGTCGCCCGCCGCCATGCAGCCGCTCTGGGCCTCGCTCACGTGCAGGGTGTCGGCGATCGGCGCCGCGATGCCGGCGTCGTACTCCTCCTGCGTGATGTAGCCCTGCTCGTTCATCAGCCGGAGCACGATGTTCCGACGCTGCTGCGACTCCTCGGGGTTGCGCACCGGGTCGAACGCCGTCGGGCTCTGCGTGATGCCGGCGATGGTCGCGGCCTCGAGGTAGGTGAGGTCGACCGCGTGCTTGCTGAAGTAGCGCAGCGCGGCGGACTCCACGCCGTACGTCGCGACCCCGAACTGCGCGATGTTGAGGTAGTTCTCGAGGATCTGGTCCTTCGTCATCGTCTTCTCGAGCGCGATGGCGAGCTTGGCCTCGCGCAGCTTGCGCGCGTAGCCCTCCGTGCCGTCGGCCTCCCGGGCCGCCTCGGCGGCGGCGAGGTCGCCGTCGCGGACCGCGGTCTCGATGAGCACGTTCTTCACGTACTGCTGGGTCAGCGTGGAGGCGCCCTGCGTGGAGTCGCTGACCTGGTTCTTCACCAGCGCGCGTGCCATGCCGGCGGGGTCGATGCCGCCGTGCTGGTAGAACCGCTTGTCCTCGGTCGCGACGACGGCGTTCTGCATCTGCACGGACACCTGGTCCAGCGGCACGACGATCCGGTTCTCCGAGAAGAACTCGGCCAGCACGGTCGTGCCGTCGTTGGCCAGCATCACCGACTTCTCGGACAACGGCCGGGTCTCGAGCTCGGACGGGAGGTCCTCGAACGCCTCGACGCTCAGGTCGGTCGCGGTGTTCGCGACGGCGACGGTCGGCAGCACGAGCCCGGCGGTCAGCAGACCGCCGACGCCCGCGGTCAGCACGAAGGCGAGCAGCAGCGCCAGCGCCTGCACGACGGTGACCTGCCGCCCGCGCGGCGAGGGGGAGGGAGCCATGCCCGCCAGGGTACGGGAGCACCCCGTGCAGCCGCCGGTCGTCCACAGGGCCCGGGGCGACCTGCACCGTACCTGCACACGCACGACGCCGCTGGCCGACCGGGTCGAACAACCCGAACGGAGGATGCGACGGGACGAACCGACCCGATACGGTCGGGCGCAGCAGGGGGGACTGCCGCTCCGGGGCGTCGCGTGCGACGGTCCGCGGGTGGTGCTGTCCCGTTCGCAGGGGACAGTAGGGATGGCTCGATGACGATCGCGGGGCCCGACGGGCACTGGACGGCGAACGCGAAGTGCGGCGCCGGGGGAGTGGCGCCCGACGCGCTGTTCGTGGAGGGCGCCGCGCAGCGCGACGCCCGGGCCGTGTGCGCGGGGTGCTCCGTCAGGCTGCTGTGCCTGGCCGACGCCCTCGACTCGCGCGCCGACTTCGGCGTGTGGGGCGGGATGACCGAGCGGGAGCGGCGCGCGCTGCGGCGCCGGCGGCCCGAGGTGGAGTCCTGGTACGACGAGCTGCTCGGCACCGAGCCGGTGGAGCAGGCGGCCGGGGCCTGACCAGCGCCCGCGGGGCACGGCTAGGGTGGCGCCATGGCCACCACCACGTGGGAGTACGCGACCGTCCCCCTCATCGTCCACGCGACCAAGGCGATCCTCGACCAGTGGGGTCAGGACGGCTGGGAGCTCGTCCAGGTCCTGCAGTCCGAGACCGGGCTCGTCGCCTACCTCAAGCGCCCGACGGGCGAGAAGTGACCGGCGCCGTCGTCGCGCGGCTGGCGGAGCTCGGCATCGAGCTGCCCCAGGTCGCCGCGCCCGTCGCCGCCTACGTCCCCGCGGTGCAGACCGGCGCGTACGTGTACACGTCGGGCCAGCTGCCGTTCGTGGCGGGCGAGCTCCCCGTCACCGGCAAGGTGGGCACCGGCCCCGGCCAGGTGTCGCCGGAGACCGCGCACGACCTGGCCCGCACGGCGGCGCTCAACGCCGTCGCGGCCGTCGCCTCGCTGGTCGGCGACCTGGACCGGGTGGTCCGGGTCGTCAAGGTCGTCGGCTTCGTGTCGAGCGACCCCGCGTTCACCGGCCAGCCCGGCGTGATCAACGGCGCCAGCACGCTGCTGCACGAGGTGTTCGGCGAGGCCGGCGTGCACGCCCGCTCCGCGGTCGGCGTCGCCGTGCTGCCCCTCGACTCGCCGGTCGAGGTCGAGATCGTCGTGGAGCTCGCGCCCGAGGCCTGAGCTCCACCGCCGACGCGAGACGGCCCGGCCGCGCCCCCGCGAGGGGCTGCGGCCGGGCCGTCGTCGTCGGTGCGTGCGGGTGCGCCGCCTCAGCGGGCGCGGCGCTCCAGCCGGTCGACGTCGAGGAGCACGATCGCGCGGCCCTCGCGCCGGACCCAGCCGCGGGCGGCGAAGTCGGCGAGCGCCTTGTTCACGGTCTCGCGGCTCGCGCCGACGAGCTGCGCCAGCTCCTCCTGCGTGAGGTCGTGCGCGACCCGGACGCCCTCGTCGGTCTGCTGGCCGAACCGGTGCGACAGGTCGAGCAGCGCCTTGGCGACGCGGCCGGGGACGTCGGAGAACACCAGGTCGGCCAGGGCGTCGTTGGTGCGGCGCAGCCGGCGGCCGAGCGCGCCGAGCAGGTGCTTGGCGACGGTGGGGTTCTGCTCGAGCCACGGGATGAGGTCGTGGTGGCCGAGCTCGAGCACCACGGCGTCGGCGAGGCCGGTGGCCGTGGCGGTGCGGGGGCCCGGGTCGAACAGCGAGAGCTCGCCGAACATCTCGCCGGGGCCGAGCACGGCGAGGAGGTTCTCCCGGCCGTCGGAGGACCGGCGGCCGAGCTTGATCTTGCCGGAGCGGATCACGTAGAGCCGGTCGCCCGGCTCGCCCTCGTGGAACAGCACCTCGCCGCGGGCGACGTGCACGGGCGCCATCGACGCGAGCAGCGTCCGGGACGCCTCGGGGTCCATGTTCTGGAACAGGGGCGCCGTGAGCACGACGTCGTCCTCCACGGGAGGGACCTCACCTTCTTGCCGGGATGTGACGTCCCTCAGTGTGCCTCATCACGCGCCCGCAGGACGGCGCAGCGCGTCGACGCCTCCCTCGGTGACGTCGCGCGCGAGCCGGTCGATGTACCGGTCGGTCAGGCGGCTCAGCGCGTCCTCGAGACGCATCTCGTAGCGGGCGAGGCGCAGGTCCAGGTCACGGAGCCGCGGCAGCTCGTGCACCTCGGCGATCGGCAGCGCGCCCCGGACGGCGGCCGCGAGCTCGGCCGCGGGCGGCACGTCGACGGCGGCGTCCCCCAGGACGCTGCGGACGTCCGGGCAGGCGCCCGGCGCCTCGGGCGGTGCGGCGGCGGCCACGGCGAGCTCGAGCCGGTCGCGGACCAGACGCCGCCAGCGGACGACGTGCTGGTGCTCGAGTCGCAGCGCACCGCGCTGCCGGCGCAGCTCGACGAGCTGGTCAGCCGTGCCGGCCAGGGTCATGCGGTCCGCCCACTCTCTCGGACGACCCGTACGGCCACAGGTCGCGTCCCCCCGTCTTTCGACGCCCGGGGTGCCCGACTTGAGAAGTTGGTCATGTGATCAAGTCCCGGTCACTCGCCCAGAGCAACCGTTGTCCCCCGGGGGACCTACGCTGGCCGCATGAGTCCCGCCCGGCGCCCCGCGGCGGCGGCCGCTCCGGGGTCCGTGGCGGACCGGCCGCCGGTCGCCCTGGTCCGTCGCGCGCGCCGGGTCAACCGCGCCCTGGCGGTGCGCTGGCCCGACGCCCGGTGCGAGCTCGACTTCCGGTCGCCGCTGGAGCTCCTGGTCGCGACGGTGCTGTCCGCGCAGACCACCGACGTGCGGGTCAACCAGGTCACGCCGGCGCTGTTCGCGCGCTACCCCGACGCCGCCGCCTACGCGGGCGCGGACCCCGCCGAGCTGGAGGAGCTGATCCGGCCGACCGGGTTCTTCCGGGCCAAGGCGCGCTCGCTGCAGGGCCTCGGGCGCGCGCTGGTGGAGCGGTTCGACGGCGAGGTGCCGCCCCGGCTCGAGGACCTGGTGACGCTGCCGGGCGTCGGCCGCAAGACGGCGAACGTGGTCCTGGGCGACGCGTTCGGCGTGCCCGGCATCACCGTCGACACCCACGTGGGCCGGCTCGCCCGCCGGCTCGGCTGGACGGCCGAGGAGGACCCGGTCAAGGTCGAGCAGGACATCGCGGCGCTGATCCCGCGGCCGGAGTGGACGCTGCTGAGCCACCGGCTGATCTTCCACGGCCGCCGCACCTGCCACGCCCGCAAGCCGGACTGCGCCACCTGCCCGATCACGGGAGACTGCCCGTCGGCCCTGATCCGCGTCGCGGCGCCCCCCGTCCCGTCGAGCGGGCAGTAGACGTCCCTTCCCGGCGGTGCGAGGGGACATCGTCTGCCCGCTCGGCGGAACCGGGCCGCGAGGGCGGGGCTCAGGGCAGCTCGCGGAGCCAGTCGCGGAGCAGGGCGGTGACGCGGTCGGGCTCCTCCTCGGGCAGGTAGTGGCCCGCGCCGGAGAGCATCTCGAACCGGTAGTGCGGCCCGAGCCGGCGGGCCACGGACCCGTCGGCCATCGCCCGGGACACCGTGTAGCAGCCGTCCGACCCGCCGTGCACCTGCAGCGTCGGCACCGGCGCCGCGTCCCGCAGCGCGACCGCGTGCCGGCGCCCGTCGGCGCGCACCCCGGAGCGGTACAGCCAGCGGACCTGCTCCAGAGCGGAGTGCGCCGCGAACGGGACGTGCGCGGCCCGGCGGTACAGCGCGAGCGCCGCGGGGTCCGGCCAGCGCGGGCCGCCCCACTCGCGCAGCAGCCGCGCGACGAGGTCGCCGCGGGTCATCGCGCGCTCGGGCAGGTAGGGGACCTGGATCTCGGCCATCCGCTGCGCGGCCCGGGCCCGGAGCCCGGAGCGGGGGTCCGCCCGGCGGGTCAGCGGGTGCGGGGAGGACAGCACCGCCACGCCCCGGGTGAGTCCCGGGTGGTAGGCGGGCATGGCCCAGGCCACGTCGCCGCCGCCGACGCCGTGCCCGACGACGGCCGCGCGGTCGCAGCCGAGCGACCGGACCACGCCGGCGACGTCCCGGGTCAGGGTCGGCACGTCGTAGCCGCTCGGCGGCTTGTCGGAGCCGCCGGTGCCGCGCAGGTCCATCGCGACGACGCGGTGCCCGTCCTCGGCGAGGGCGGGCAGCTGGTGGCGCCACGCCCACCACAGCTCGGGCAGCCCGTGCAGCAGCACCACCAGCGGGGCGTCCCGGTCGTCCGGGCCGGCGACGGCCACGTGGAACCGGGAGCCGTTCGCGGGGACGAAGTGGTGCCGCCACGGGCCGTCGAGCAGGAGGGCGGCGGAGTCGACGGTCATCGACGCCGAACCTACCGCGTCCCGGCCCCCGTCCGGCGGGACCGGTGCGCCCGGTCGCGCGCCGCGAGGGCCGCCCCGCCGAGGACCGCGGCCGTCGTCGACGCCAGCAGGATCGCGACCTTGAGGTGCTCGTCGTGGGCGCTGCCGGCCCCGAAGGCGAGCTCGCCGATGAGCAGCGAGACGGTGAACCCGATGCCGGCGAGCAGGCCGACCGCCCCCACGTCCCGCCAGTGCAGGTCGGGGGCGAGGGTGGCGCGGGTGAACCGCGCGACCAGCCACGTCGCCGCCAGGATGCCCAGCGGCTTGCCGACCACGAGCCCGAGCGCGACGCCCTGGGCGACCGGGTCCCGGACGGCGTCGGCGAGCGCCCCGCCGGACAGCGGCACGCCGGCCGCGAACAGCGCGAACACCGGCACCGCGAACCCTGCGGACACGGGGCGCCAGCGGTGCTCGAGCCGCTCCGCGACGCTCGACGACTCACCCGGGCGGGCCAGCGCCGGCGCGGTGAGGCCGAGCAGCACCCCGGCGATGGTCGCGTGCACCCCGGACGCGTGCATGAGCGCCCACGCGGTCACCGCCAGCACCACGAGGGCGGCGTGCCCGGCGACGCCCGGGCGGCGGACCCGGACCAGCAGGGCGAACGCCGCCACCGCCACGAGCGACGCGGCGAGCCAGACCAGGTGCAGCCCGTCGGTGTAGACCACGGCGATGATGACGATGCCGAGCAGGTCGTCGACCACGGCGAGCGTCAGCAGGAAGGCCCGCAGCGACGCGGGCAGGCTGCGGCCGACCACCGAGAGCACCGCGACGGCGAACGCGATGTCGGTCGCGGTCGGCACCGCCCAGCCGCGGGTCGCGCCGTCCGCGGCGGTCGCGTTGACGAGCAGGTAGAGCAGCGCGGGGACGGCCATCCCGCCCACCGCGGCGACGACGGGCACGACCGCGGTGCGCACGCGCCGGAGCTCCCCGTCGACGATCTCGCGCTTGAGCTCGACGCCGACCACGAAGAAGAAGATCGCGAGCAGACCGTCGGTCGCCCACGACGCGAGGCTGAGGTCGAGGTGCAGCGCGGCCGGGCCGACCACGGTGTCGGAGATCGTGGTGTACGCCGCCGACCAGGGTGAGTTGGCCCAGAGCAGGGCGACCACGGCGCCCACGAGCAGCAGGACGCCGCCGGTGCGCTCGGCGCGGAGGGTGTCGAGCAGGTTCGCCAGCCCGCCGGGGGTCAGCGCGCCGAACAGGCGCGAGCCGGACTCCTCGGTGGGGGGCGGGGTGGGGGTCACGGTGCGGCTCTCCGTGGGGTCGACGAGGTGGACGCCGACCAGACTTCCCGGCACACCGCGCAGGATCGTACCGGCGCCGAGGGCGCGGGGCCCGCCGTCAGGTCTCGTCGCCGTCCTCGCCGCGCGCCTCGTCCGTGGTCCGCCCCGCACCCTCGGCCGGGCACGCGTCCTCCAGGGCGTGCTCGATCTCACCGGCGACGCGGTCGACGAGGGTGACGGCGATCGCGGGGTCGGTCGTCGCGACGAGCTCGACGCGCGTGCGGGGGTGCGTGGGCCGGCGTGCGCCGCGGCCGTGCAGCAGGCGGGCGAGCGCGCCGACGAGCACGACGGCGGACAGGCCGGACAGCACCCAGGTCAGCGGGGTCATCCCGCTATCGTGGCGGCGCGCGGCGACCGCGACCGACGACCCCGGACCTCCGTAGGTGGTGGGCGCCGGTCAGGCGTCCGCGGCGACCTCGGCGGGCGACGCGGCGGCGCTGCCGCCGTCGGCCGCACGGCGGTCCTTCGGCGGGTCGAACCGGTAGCCGACGTTCCGCACCGTGCCGATGAGCTGCTCGTGCTCGGGGCCGAGCTTGGCCCGCAGCCGGCGCACGTGGACGTCGACGGTGCGGGTGCCCCCGTAGTAGTCGTAGCCCCAGACCTCCTGGAGCAGCTGGGCGCGCGTGAACACGCGTCCCGGGTGCTGCACCAGGTACTTGAGGAGCTCGAACTCCTTGTAGGTGAGGTCCAGCGGGCGGCCGCGCAGCCGGGCGGTGTACCCGCCGGCGTCGATCATGAGCTCGCCCGACGAGATCTCCTGCGGCTGGTCGTCGTAGGACGACCGGGCAGCGCGCTCGATGACGAGCCGGAACCGGGTCTCGACCTCGGCGGGCGTCGCGTTCTCCAGCACGATGTCGTCGGCGCCCCACTCGGCCGTGACGACCGTGAGGCCGCCCTCGGTCAGCACCAGCACGAGCGGCACCGTGAGACCGGTCGCGCGCAGCAGGCGGCACGTGGTGCGCGCGGTCACCAGGTCGCGGCGCGCGTCCAGCACGACGATGTCGGCGTCGGGCGCGTCCACGAGGGCCGACGGCTCCACGGGCAGCACGCGGACCCGGTGGGACAGCAGCCCGAGCGCGGGCAGCACCTGGGACGAACCCCCCGATGCGGGGGTGAGCAGCAGCAGGTCGGCCACGCAGCGGCCCTCCTCCCGTCCGAATTGGGGGACACGGTACCCCTCGGATGTCACGTCGACCCCTGCGTCCGCGACACATGGCGGTGGTACAAGCGGGGCGCGCCCCGCACGCGGCCGCGACCGGCCCGATGCCAGGTGCGGGGCCCCGGGATGCGAGGATGGCGCCCGTGCCCGCCTCGAACCGCGCCGTGACCACGGCCGTCCTGGCGACGCTCGTCGCCGTCGCCGGTGTCCTCGGGGGCGTCTCGCTCGCCGGCCGGGACGGCGTCGTCCTCGCCGCCCTCCTCGTCGTCCTCTCCGGCGTCCTCGCGGTCGGCTGGCCCCGGGTCGCCGGGCTGCCCGCGCGCGTCGGGAGCGGGGTCGTGATCGGGCTCGCGGGGGTCGCGGCCGTCGTCGTCGTGCACGTCACGACCACCGAGCCGCTGCTGGGCGACGTGCCCGCGGTGTTCGCCGGCGCGGTGCTCGCCGCGTTCGTGGCGGAGCTGGCGCGGCGGGACGGGCGCGAGCGGCTGGTCGAGTCGGTCGCCGGGACCGTCGCCGGCGCGCTGGTGCCCGTGTGCGCGGCCGGCTGGCTCGCCGCCGAGCGCACCGCGGCGGGCGACGCGGTCGTGGTGACCGGTGCGGTCGCCCTCGCCGTCGGGTCGGCCGTCACGGCGCTGCCCCTGCGCGGCTGGGCGGGCGCGGGTGCGACGCTCGGCGCCGCCGTCGCCGGCGGGCTGGTCGCGGGTGCCGCGCTGCCCGTCGTCGGGCTGCTGTCGGGGGCGCTGCTCGGCGCCGCGATCGGCGTCCTGGTCGCCGCGGGCGACGCGCTGTTCGACCGGCTGCCCGCCCTGGAACATCGTCTCGCGGGGTGGGCGGTCGCTGTGCTGCCCGTCGCCGTCACCGGCATCCTGGTCTACGTCGTCGGCCGCGTGCTCGTCGGCTGACGACCGGGCCGCCCGCCGGGCGCACCCGCGCCGCGACCCGGGGGTGGGCATGGGGCTGCGCGTCCTGCTGGTCCTCGGCGTGCTCGGGGCCGCCGTCGTCGTCGGTCTGCTCTGGCGCTCGCGGAACGGGCGCTTCGTGGCGGCCCGCGGCGGTGCCGCGGTCGCCGACCGGCTGACCGCCGCCGACCTCGGCGCGCCGCTCGGGTCCGCCGCCACCTTCCTCCAGCTGTCGTCCGAGGCGTGCGCGCCCTGCCGCAGCACCGCGGCCGTGCTGGGCGCCCTCGCCGGGGAGCGGGCCGGGCTCGCGCACGTCGAGGTCCGCGCCGAGGACCGCCTGGACCTGGTGCGGCGGTTCGACGTGCTGCGCACGCCCACGGTGCTGGTGCTGGACGGCGCGGGCGCCGTCCGCGGGCGGCTGTCCGGCGCGACGACCCAGGAGCAGGCCGTCGAGGCGCTCGGCGCGCTCGACCGCTGTCCGACCGCCGCCTGACCGGTATCCCGTCGGCGACCGCCCGGCTCCGGCCCGACCACCCCACCCGCCTCACCCCCCTGGAGACCGCCGTGCCCGCGTCCCCCCGCACGCCGCAGCCCGCACCCACCGCCGCCCGCGGCGCCGCGCCCGCCGCCCCGGCCGGGATCGACCCCCGCGGCCCACGGGTCGGCGCCGCCCTGACCGCGGTCCTGCTCGTGGTCGTCCTGCTGCTCCCCGGCGCCGCCGCCACGGTCGCGCTGGCCGTCGTCGCCGCGCTGTTCGCCGTCGGAGCCGTGCGCGGGGCCCAGGGGTCCGTCCAGGGGCTGGTCTACCGGGGCCTCGTGCGCCCCCGGCTCGCCCCGCCCGCCGAGCTCGAGGACCCGAGGCCGCCGCGGTTCGCGCAGCTGGTCGGCCTGGTCATCACCGGGGCGGGCGTCCTGCTCGCGCTGCTCGGCGTCCCCGGCGCGGTGGTGGTCGCAGCGGCGCTGGCGCTCGTGGCCGCGGTGCTGAACGCGGTGTTCGGCCTGTGCCTCGGCTGCGAGCTCTACCTGCTCGGCGTCCGGGTGCGGCACGCCCGGTCCTGAGGCGTCGGGAAGGCACGGGGCCGCGTCGTCGTTAGGATCGGCAGATGCACGCACTCGAGATCGTGTTCATCGGTCTGCTCGTCGCCGCGACGCTCACCATCGGGTGGTTCTCCGGCTTCGTCGTCTACCGGCTGTTCAAGGGACAGCGCTGACAAGAAGGGCTTCCATGGCGTTCACGCTGCCCGAGGGCCTCGCCCCGGAGATGTACCCGCTCGCCTGGCTCGTGGGGCGGTGGCACGGCGAAGGCGTCGTGGGGTACCCGGGGATCGAGGAGACGGCGTTCACCCAGGACGTGGTGATCGACCACGACGGCGGCCCGTACCTGTCCTACACGTCCACCATCCGGCTCGTCGTCGTGCCGGACGACGCCTCGGCCATCGCCGACGCCGACGGCACCCCGGCCGAGGCCACCGCCCCGGCCGAGGGCGACGGCGAGGGCGCGGTCTGGAACACCGAGAGCGGCTACTGGCGCATCCCGCCGGAGCGGCCCGAGGGCATGGGGTCGGCGCTGTCGCCGGTCGAGCTGCTCCTGGCCGACCCGTCCGGGCACGTCGCGGTGTACGTCGGCGCGACGGGCAACGGGCGCATCGACCTGGTCAGCGACGTCATCGCGCGCACGGCGTCCGGCGCCGAGGTGTCGGCGGGCAAGCGCCTGTACGGCCTGGTGAACGGCGAGCTCATGTGGGCGCACGACCTCGCCGCGTTCGGGCACGAGCTGCAGTCGTACGCCTCCGCGCGGCTCAGCCGCGTGACGGACTGACATGTCCGACGACGTCGCCGCCCCCGCGGAGCCCCGGCACCGCAGCCCGCTGCTCGACCGGCACGGCGCCGTCGCCGCGTCCGGTCCCGACGCGGGCGTGGCCTGGCACTACGGCGACCCGACCGCGGAGCAGCGCGCGCTGACCCGCGGCGGCGCGGTCGTCGACCAGTCGCACCTGGGCGTCGTCCGGGTCACCGGGCCGGACCGGCTGACCTGGCTGAACTCGATCACCTCCCAGGAGCTCGCCGCGCTGGCGCCGCGGACCTCGACGGAGACGCTCGTGCTCAGCCCGCAGGGCCACGTCGAGCACGCCGCCGCGGTCGTGGACGACGGCGAGGCCACCTGGCTGATCAGCGAGACAGCACCCGCGCTCGCCGCCTGGCTGGACCGGATGCGCTTCATGCTGCGCGTCGAGGTCGCGGACGTGACCGACGACTGGGCCGCCATCGGCGAGCCGGTGGACGCCGAGGGCGCCGAGGGCGAGCCGGTCACCTGGCGGGACCCGTGGCCGCGGACCCTGCCCGGCGGCACCCGGTACGGCCTGCCCGACGACGAGCACCCCGGCGCCGACCGCGCGTGGCGGCTCGTGCTGGTCCCGCGCGCCGGCCTGGCCGACGCCGTGCGGGCGCGCGAGGCGGCCGGCTGGCCGCTCGTCGGCACCTGGGCCAGCGAGGCCGTGCGGGTCGAGGCCTGGCGCCCGCGCGCCGGCCGCGAGGTCGACCACCGGACGATCCCGCACGAGCTCGACTGGCTGCGCACCGCCGTGCACCTGCACAAGGGCTGCTACCGCGGCCAGGAGACCATCGCCCGGGTGCACAACCTCGGCCGGCCCCCGCGCCGGCTGGTGATGCTGCACCTCGACGGGTCCGGCCACGTGCTGCCCGAGGCCGGCGCGGTCGTGCGCGACCTCGGCGACCTGCTCAGCACGGGCGAGCCCGGCCGCGAGGTCGGCGTGGTGACCACCGTCGCCCGGCACCACGAGCTCGGCCCGGTGGCGCTCGCGGTCGTGAAGCGCTCGGTGCCGGCGGACGTCGAGGTCGTGGTCGAGGCCGACGGCGGCGTGCTGACCGCCGGCCAGGAGATCGTGGTCCCGGGCGACGGCGTGTCCGTCGACCGCCCGGCCGCGCGGGGGCCGCTGACCCGCGGCCTCGGCGGCCACCCGATGCTGTGACCCCGCGGTGACGGGCGCGGCGCGGCCGGACCAGGGGCCGTCGGCGGTCCGGGTGCAGGTCGCCGCGCGCGTGCGGCAGGGCCGCGCCCGCGTCCGGACGGCGTTCGTGCCGATCCTGCAGGCGGTGCTCGCCGCGGGCGTCGCCTACTGGATCGGGTCCGCCGTGCTCGGGCACAGCGCCCCGTTCTTCGCGCCGGTGAGCGCGTGGATCGCGCTCGGGTTCACCGCCGACCGCGACCTGCGCCGGGTCGCCGAGCTCGCGGTGGGCGTCGCGATCGGCGTCGGGCTGGGCGACCTCGTGGTGCACGTCATCGGCACCGGCGCGTGGCAGGTGGCGTTCGTGCTGCTGGTCGCGGCGCTGATAGCCCGGTTCCTCGACCGCGGGCCGATGCTCACGACCCAGGCGGGCGTGCAGTCGATCGTCATCGTCGGGCTGCCCGCCGTCAGCGCGTCGGGCGGGCCGGTCGGGCGGTGGACCGACGCGCTCGTCGGCGGCCTGGTCGCGCTCGCCGTCGCCGCCCTCACGCCGAGCGACCCGCGGCGGCGACCACGCGCGCAGGGGCGGGCCGCGGTGGAGGAGCTCGCCGGGATGCTGCGGCTGCTCGCCCGCGGGATGCGCGAGCCGTCGGAGCACGACGTCGAGGACGCGCTCATCCGGGGCCGGGCCTCGCAGCCGGCGCTCGACGAGTGGCAGGACGCCGCCGGCTCCGCCCGGGACCTGGCGCGGGTCTCGCCGGCGGCGCGCCGGCACCGCACGGAGCTCGCGTGGATCGGCCAGTCCGCGGTCCGGGTCGACCGCGCCGTGCGCAACTCGCGGGTGCTGGCCCGGCGCGCGCTCGCGTCGGTGCAGGCGGACCGGGAGCGCGACCTCGGGCCGGTCGCGGACGCGGTGGACCGGGTGGCGCTCGCCGCCGACGCCCTGGCCGCGGCGCTCGGCGCGGGGGCGGAGCCGCTGCGCGCGCGGGAGGACCTGCTGCGCCTGGCGGGCGAGCTCGACCCGTTCACGCTGACGCCCGACGACCTGCAGGCGCAGAGCCTGCTGCTGCTCGTCCGGTCGCTCGTGGTCGACCTGCTGGAGGCGGCGGGCGTCGACTCCCGCACCGCGCGCGAGGCGCTGCCGGAGATCTGACGCGCCCGGGGCGGGGAGCCGACCCCGCCGGGCGCGCGGCGGCCGGCGCACCGTAGGCTCGCCCCGTGATCTTCGGCAACGTGCAGGTGCTGCTGTTCCTCCTGTTCACCCTCGTCATCCTCGTGCTCGCGGTCTGGGCGCTCGTCGACGCGCTGCGCCGGCCCGCGTCCGCGTACGTCGCGGCGGGCAAGCAGACCAAGCAGATCTGGTCGATCATCCTGGGCATCGCGACCGCGGTGGCGTTCTTCTCGGTGCCGCCGCCGCTCGGGCTCGGGGCGTTCCCGACGTTCCTCGCGCTGCTGAGCGCCGTCGCCGCGATCGTCTACCTGGTCGACGTGCGCCCGGCGGTCGCGCCGCACTCCCGCCGTCGTGGCGGCGGTGGCGGCCAGGGCCCGACCCGCGGCGGGTGGTGAGCGTGCCCGGCATCCGGCAGGGCGGCCCGGACCTGGCCGAGCGGCTGCACGGCGCGGCCGCCGCGGCGGTCGTCGCGCGGCACGCCGAGGGGGCGGGCGACGTGGCCTCGGCCGCGGTGCCGCTCGCCCGCGTGGTGCGCGGGGAGCTCGTCGAGTCGGTGCACCTCGGGCACCTGGTCGTGCTCGCGCCGGACGGCTCGGTGCGCCTGGCGCTGGGCGACCCCGAGGTCACCGTGCTGGCCCGGTCGTCGCTCAAGCCGCTGCACGCCGTCGGCATGCTCCGCGCCGGCCTCGACCTCGACGGGCCGCACCTCGCCCTCGCCTGCGCCAGCCACGACGGCACCCCGGACCACCTGCGGGTCGTGCGCGAGACGCTGCTCGGCGCGGGCCTCGACGAGTCGGCGCTCGACAACACCCCCGACTTCCCGCTGGACGCCGAGGCGGCCTTCGCGTGGCGCACCGAGGGGCACGGCAGGGAGCCGGTCGCGCAGAACTGCTCCGGGAAGCACGCCGCGATGCTGGCGACCTGCGTCGCCCACGCCGGGGAGCCCGGCTGGGAGCCCGCCGAGTACCGCGAGCCCGAGCACCCCGTGCAGGTCGCGTGCCGCGCGGCGGTCGAGGAGCTGACCGGCGAGCAGGCCTGGCACGTGACCGTCGACGGCTGCGGCGCGCCGCTGTTCTCGACGACGCTGAGCGGGCTCGCGCGGGCGTTCGCCCGCATCGCGGTCGCGCCGGTCGCCGACCCCGGCACGCCGCTCGCCCGGGTGGCGCTGGCGATGACCGAGCACCCCGAGCTCGTCGGGGGTGCGGAGCGGGACGTGACCCGGGCCATGCGGGCGGTGCCGGGGCTGGTCGCGAAGGACGGGGCGGACGGCGTGTACGCGGCGGCGCTCCCGGACGGGTCCGCGGTGGCGTTCAAGGTCGCCGACGGCGGCGGGCGGCCGCGGCCGGCCGTGCTCGCGGCGGCGCTGCGGGTCGCGGGAGCCGCCGGGGTGCCGGGGGTCGACCTGGCGGCGCTCGACGCGCTCGGGGACGTGCCGGTGCTCGGGCACGGCGAGCCGGTGGGCTCCGTCGTCCCGGCGTTCGCGGCGGCCGCGCCCGAGGCGATCGCGTGAGGGCGGCCGCGTGAGGGCGGTCGTCCAGCGCGCCACCCGGGCCTCGGTCACGGTGGACGGCGCGGTCGTCGGCGCGTTCGAGGGCGAGGGGCTGGTCGTGCTGGTCGGCGTGACCCCCGGCGACGGGCCCGCGCAGGTCGAGTACGTCGCGCGCAAGGTCGCGGACCTGCGGGTCCTGCGCGGCGAGCGGTCGGTGACCGAGGCCGGGGCGCCGGTGCTGGTCGTCAGCCAGTTCACGCTCTACGGCGACGCGCGCAAGGGCCGTCGGCCCACGTGGAACGCGGCGGCGCCCGGTCCGGTGGCGGAGCCGCTGGTCGAGGCGGTGGTGGCGGACCTGCGGGCGCGGGGCCTCACGGTCGCGACGGGGGTGTTCGGGGCCGACATGGCGGTCGAGCTGGTGAACGACGGCCCGGTGACGCTGCTCCTGGAGTCGGCCCCGGAGGCCTGACGCGGGCAGCGGTCAGGGGAGGCGGAGGACCAGGCGCTCCTCGACCCGCGACGAGTCGCGGGTCTGGGCGTGGCGCTCGCCGGTGCGGACGAAGCCCGCGCGGACGAACAGGTCGCCCGCAGCGTGGTTCCCGTCGACGACCCACAGCGACACCGTCTCGGCGCCCTCGGCCCGCGCCGCGTCCTTCACGGCGTCGAGCAGCGCCCACGCCATGCCGCGGCGGCGCGCCTCGGGGGCGACCCAGAGCTGCACCACGTGCCGGTCCGACGTCGGGGACCCGGGCTCCTGGATCATCCCGACGAGCCCGCGCGGGGTGCCCTCCTCGTCGACCACCCAGGTCGAGGCGCTGCGCAGCCGCATGCGCCAGTGCGGCTCGGCGAACAGCTCCTCGCGCGCCAGCGACGACCCGAACACGTCGGGGTCCTCCCGCAGGGCGCGCAGGCGCACGTCCCGGACCGACCGCCAGTCGTCCTCCTGCACGCGCCTGATCTGCACGCCGACAGCATGCCGCACGGCTCGCGGCTCGTCGCCCGGGGCGCACGGCGCGCCCCCGGGTGAACGCGTCAGGGGTGCAGGCGCGCCTCGTCGGCGCCGACCTCCGGGACGCCGTGTCCGGAGCGGTCCGGCACGGCGCGCGCGACGTCGGCGACGTCCTCCTCGGGGCGCGGGGGGATCGTCTCGTCGTCCTCGAGCAGCGGCACGTCCTCGCGGCCGTCGTGGTGCACCGGGACGGGCTCGGTGCCGTCGGGGCCGGCCGGGGTCGGCTCGGTGGGGATCGGCTCGGTCACGGTGTCCTCCCGGGGGCTCGCAGGTGGGGCCACCGTAGGCCGGGGCGGTCGCGCCCGCAGGACGAGCGCCGCAGGTCCGCGCCACGATGGGGTCATGCGCATCGAGGCGGTCCCCGGGGACATCACCGACCAGGACGTCGACGCCGTCGTCAACGCGGCCAACTCCTCGCTGCTCGGCGGCGGGGGAGTCGACGGGGCGATCCACGCGGCCGCCGGGCCGGACCTGCTCGCCGAGTGCCGGGAGCTGCGCCGCACGTCCCTGCCCGCCGGGCTGCCGGTCGGGGACGCCGTGGCGACCGGCGCGGGCCGCCTGCGGGCGCGCTGGGTGGTGCACACCTTCGGGCCGAACGCGCACGCCGGCGAGACCGACCCCGCGCTGCTGCGGTCGGCGTTCACGCGTTCGCTCGACGTCGCGGCGGAGGTCGGGGCGCGCACCGTGGCGGTGCCCGCGGTGAGCGCGGGGGTCTACGGCTGGGCCCCGGCGACCGTCGCGGAGGTGGCGGTCGCCGCCACGCGCGCCTGGGCCGCCGAGCATCCGGACGGCCTCGACCTCGTGCGGTTCGTGCTGTTCTCGCCCGGCGTGCTCGCCGCGTTCGAGGAGGCGCTGGCGGAGCACTGACGGCCGAACCCCGGCCGCGCGCCCCGGCCGCGCGTCAGCCCGCGGCGACCGCCGTCCGCGCCGGCAGCCGGGACAGCCCCGCGCGCAGGTCCTCGGCGCTGGCGGTGAGCGAGATCCGCACCCAGCCCTCGCCCGCGGCGCCGAACGCCGAGCCCGGGGCCACCGCCACCCCCGCCGTCCGCACCAGGTCCTCCGCCCAGGCCGCCACGTCCCCGCCGGTCGCATGCGCGACGTCCGCCCAGAGGTAGATCCCGCCGGCGGCCGGCAACCACGGGATGCCGCGCTCGTCGAGGATCGCCGTCGCGAGGTCCCGGTGCTCCCGGTACGTGCGCCGCGCGTCCTCGACCGCGTCCTGCGGGCCGGTGAGCGCGGCGAGCGCCGCGTACTGCGCCGGGGTGTTCACGCAGGACACGATCGACTCCTGCAGCGTCGGCATCAGCGGCGCCATCCGGTCCGGCACCACCAGCACTCCGACGCGGAACCCGGTCATCGCGTGCGTCTTCGAGAACGTGTGCAGCGTCAGCACCCGGCCGTCGGTGTCGAACCGCGCGGCGGGCACGTGCGGCGCGTCGTACGTGAAGGCGGCGTAGCACTCGTCGGACAGCACCCACAGGTCGTGGCGGCGGGCGACGTCGACCAGCTCCGCGACCAGGTCGGCGGGCAGGCTCGTGCCGAGCGGGTTCGACGGCGAGTTCAGCAGCAGCACCCGGATGCGGTCGGTGATCGCGGCCTCGACGGCGGCCGGGTCGGGCAGGAAGCCGTCCTCCGGCCGCAGCGCGTAGGGCTGCGCCTCGGCCTGGAGAAGCCGAGTCGCCATCGAGAACGGCGGGTAGCCCGGGTCCGGGACCAGCACGCCGTCGCCCGCGCCGACCGTCAGGCTGAGCCCGAGGTGCAGCGCCTGCGCGCCGCCCGCGGTGATCCACACGTTGTCGCGCCGGACCGGCAAGGCGTGCTCCGGGTCGAGCCACGCCGCGACCGCGTCCCGCAGCGGGGCGATGCCGCCGTTCGGGGTGTACCGGGTGTCGTCGCGGGCCAGCGCCTCGCGCGCAGCCTCGAGCACGTGCGGCGCCGTCGGGAGGTCGGGCTCGCCGACGCTCAGCACCACGGCTCCGGGCAGCGACCACGCGAGCTCGGTGATCCGACGGATGCCGGAGGCGGGGACGGCGCGGGCGTGGGCGGCGATCTCGGGCACGGGGTGCAGGCTAGCCCCGCGATGTGTCGGCGCCGTGTCCGCCTCCGTGCGGTGGCCGGGTGGGGCGAACGTCCCGCTGCGAGATCCGAGCGGGCCCCAGGCTGGGGGCAGAGAAAAACCCCGGCTGCGTGCCGACTCGAGTTCGACAGAGGCGTACGCCGGGGATTGCCCGACCAGGATACCCCCTCTCGGAGGCGCACCGATGCCCCTCTCCCGCGCGCAGCGCGACGCCCTGGACCGTTCCGTGTCCGCGACCCGGATGGGCACCTACGTCCGCGTGTCGGGCGGTGACGCCGATCTCGCCCGAGCGCGGTACCTCTGGGACCGGGAGCTCGCCGTGGCGTTCTTCGCCGACATCGCGCTCCTCGAGATCGCGGTCCGGAACGCGATGAACGACCGGCTGGCTGAGCGGTGGGGCGAGCGCTGGTACGAGCGGGCCGAGGTCCCGCTCGACGACCGGACCGCGGCGCAGCTCGCCGAGGCCCACGGTCGCGTCGTGGGACCGAAGCTCCCGGGCCGGGTCGTGGCGCAGTGCACCTTCGGTTCTGGGCCGGGCTCCTCGACCGCGGGGCGTACACGGGTCGCGATCCGCGGCGGGTGCGGTGCGACTACGACCTGGTCCTGTGGCGAGGAGTCCTGGACCGCGCGTTCCCCGGCGGTCGCGCGACCGCGCGCGCGGACGGTGAGCGCTGGGGCCGTACCTACGCGCACCAGGTCGTCACCCGGGTCAACGCGCTGCGCAACCGCGTGGCCCACCACGAGCCGCTCGTCGCCGGGTACCCCCTCCCGGGGCAGCGCGGCCCCGACGGCCGCGAGCGCCGACGAACCGCCGCCGAGGGGTTCGGCGACCTGCTGCGCCTCGCCGGCATGATCGACCGGGACCTCCGAGGGCTCCTCCTGGCCACCTCGGCCGTCCCCAGGGTGCTCGACCGGCGCCCGCGGCCGCACGACCTGCGCCGACGTGTGGCACCGCTGCGTCCAGGCATCGTCCGGTCGTCGGAGCCCTGACCTGCACCCGGACCCGCGGCGTTGGCAGGATGGGGGTCGTGACACCCGCGCCCGACCCCACGTCCGTCCTGTCCCGGTCCGCCACCCGCACCGCCGGCACGGCGCTCGCCGCCGTCGCGCTCGGCGCCGTGGCGTGGTGGTTGCTGAGGCTCGGGGCCCACGACGCGACGCTCGTGCGGTGGGAGTGCTTCGCCGGCACGTGCGCGACGGACGACTTCGCCGGGGCCGCGCCGGTGCTCGGCGCACTGGCGCTGCTCGCGGCCGGGGCCGCCGCCGTGCCGCTCACCCGGCGGGCGACGCCGGGGCTCGCGGTCGTGCTCGGCGCCGGGGCGCTGCTCGCGGGCTGGTCGGCGGCCGTGACCGACGGGCTGACCACGGAGCAGGCGGTGCGCCGGAACGTCCTGATCGCGGCGATGGTGCTCGCGCTCGGGCTGGTCGCCGCCCTGTGGGGCGGGGTGCGGGTGCTGCGGGGCGCCGGGCTGCTCGCGCGGTTCGGCGGGCGCACCGGCACCTGGGCCCGGGTGCGGGACTACGAGAGCGGGACCGGCCCGGTGGTCGGGGCGACGGTGCACTTCGACGACGCCCGCGGCGTCCGGCACGCGGTGCGTACCCGGGTGCCGCGGGAGGCGTTCCGGCACCCGCCGCGCGCCTACTACGACCCCGAGCGGCCGGACGACGCCGGGCGGCTGGTGGTCGTGGTGCCGGCGCCGCCGCTCACCGCTGCCGGCCGCGCGGCCCGGGAGCAGGCGGTCCGCGTGCTGGTGCCGCTGCCGGAGGACGACCTGCCGGGCGGCGGGCCCGGGGGTCCGGGGCGGACCGGGACGTCGGGGCCCTCGGGCTCGGGCCGACCGGGTGCGCCGTCCTCGGCGGGCGCGCGCGGCGCCGGCACGGTCGTCGACGCGCTCGAGCGGCTGCAGGCGCTGCGGGCGGCGGGGGCGCTGTCGGAGGAGGAGTACGCCGCCGCGAAGGCGCGCGTCCTCGCCGGCTGACCCGGGTCCCGCGCGCGGGCGCGCCGGTCGACCTGCCGCGTCGCGCGGTCCGGGCGGATACTGGTCCCATGGCGCAGACGCTGGACCCCACCGAGGTCACCGCGCTCCTCGCGGAGCGGCGGCGGGAGGCCCTGGCGCGGCTCGCGGGCACCGACGCCGAGCGGGACGCGGTCGTCGCCGCCTCCCGGGAGTCGGTCGCCGACGACGAGCACGACCCCGAGGGGTCGACGATCGCCTACGAGCGCCGGCTGCTCGACGCCCTGACGCACGACCAGCGCGACCGGCTGCGGGAGATCGACGAGGCGGAGCACCGGCTCGCCGCGGGTACCTACGGCACGTGCCTGCGGTGCCACCGGCCGATCCCCGTCGAGCGGCTGCGCGCCGTGCCGACCGCGCGGACCTGCGTGGGCTGCGCGGGGCGCTGACCGCCCCGTCGCGGGTGCGCGAGGATGGGCCGCATGTTCGCGCGCCCCGACGACCTGACCGCCATGGGCCTGGCCCTCACCGAGGCCGCCGGCTGCGCCGCGACGGGTGACGTCCCCGTGGGCGCCGTGGTGCTGGGGCCCGGCGGCGAGGTCGTCGGCGCGGGCCGGAACCGGCGCGAGGCCGACGCCGACCCCACCGCGCACGCCGAGGTGCTCGCGCTGCGCGCCGCGTCGGAGGCGCTCGGCCGGTGGCGCCTCGGCGACTGCACGCTGGTGGTGACGCTCGAGCCGTGCCTCATGTGCGCGGGGGCGACCGTGCTGGCGCGGGTGCCGCGGCTGGTCCTCGGGGCGTGGGACCCGAAGGCGGGCGCGTGCGGGTCGCAGTGGGACGTCGTGCGCGACTCGCGGCTGAACCACCGGGTCGAGGTGGTCGGCGGGGTGCGCGAGGAGGAGTGCGGCGCCGTGCTGCGGGAGTTCTTCGCGCAGCACCGCGGCTGAGCCCCTGCCGCCGGGGCGCGTCGCCAGCCTGCAGGGGCGCCCGTCCGTCCGGCGCAGCACCTCAGCACGCGCCTGTCGGCCGGTCGCGGCCTCCGTGAGCGCCGTCAGCCCGCGCCCGCCCCCAGCCGCTGCCGCCCGACGACCGCCAGCAGCCGCAGCTTCTCCGCGCTCTCGCTCCCCGGCACCGCGGTGTAGACGAGCATCAGGTGCGACTGCTCGGGGTCGACGAGCGTCTGGCAGCTCAGCTCCAGCGCGCCGACCTCGGAGTGCACGAACCGCTTGGTCTCGCGCGGGCGCAGCCCCACCTCGTGCCGCTCCCACAGCTCGCGGAACTCGGCGCTCTCGTCCAGCAGCAGCCCGGCGTACCGCGCCGCGCGCGAGCCCGGGCCGCGCCGGGTCAGGACCTCGCGGAGCCCGGACGCGTACAGCCGGGACAGGAACGCGTGGTCCTCCGGCTCGTAGAGGTCCCGGGCGCCCGGGTCGGTGAACCACCGGTAGCCGAGGCTCCGCGACGGCCCGCTGAACCGGGTGGTGTCGCCGGTCAGCGCGACGCCGGCCGAGGTCTGGCGCAGCGTCTCCCCGGTCTCGGTCACGACCTCCGCCGGGGTGTCCTGCAGCCGGTCCAGGA